>JAITBC010000283.1 GCA_031283785.1 Tannerella sp.
CTGGGGAGTGGATACTCGAATCAACAGAAACAGGCCGCTATCAAATCTATGACATGGTAGGAACCCAAATAGCAAACGGAACGTTTCAGGCCGGGACACAGCTTTTCTCCGGCGTAAAAACGTTATCGCCTGCTGTATATATTGCATCATTTTCTTATAAGGGAAAACAAACGGTTCAAAAAATAATCGTCAACTCCAAATGATAATTCGTATGAAAAAGAAGTTACTCATCGTAAGCCTGTTTGCGTTCTTTGTCGCTTCGCTGTTCGCCCAGTCTTATGCGCCCACTACTACCTGGCCGTTCTTGTATGAAGACTTTCGGGCGGGGACAGTTTTCTTTTCCGACGCCGGAACATCCAAAGACCAAAAGCTAAACATCCACCTGCTGAACACGACCCTATGGTACGAGGAAGGCGAAGAGTTGCTACGTTCCGATCCGCGAAATATCACGAAAATTGTTATCGCAGCCGATACATTTATATATATGAACGGAGAAATCGTACGCTTGATTCAATCGAAAAACAACGCCTGCCTGGCGTTGTTGGTCAAAGGAAACTATAATTCGTTGATCTCCCCCAGTACCGGCGCGTATGGTATGGACACGCAAGCGTCATCCGTACAAAACCAGACAAGCATAGCCCACATTAATCATGTGCAGATAAAACTTGAAAAAACAGAAGGTCACACGCTGCCTTTGGTGAAAAAATACTATTTCATCTTTGGCGATAAAATCGTACCGGCTTCCCGTAAGGATATAGAGAAAGCCGTACCTCCGGAAAGCTTACCCAAACTGCGCACCTTCGTTAAAACTCATAAAATTAAATGGAACGAAGAAAACAGCCTGAAACGCCTGTTCGACTTTTTTGTTAATTAAGGGCTACCGACGAGTTTCCCTAACGGGCGCCTGAGTAAAAAAAACGATAATTTGTTTGCAATCTATCAGACAATCCTTATATTTGCTGCCGAAATAACATAAAAAAACAAATGAGAACAATTATCGTAAATATATATTGGTGGCGCTTCCTACTACTCCATAAGTCGTAAGGAACGCAAACCTGTGTATATATCAGTAAAATAACGGAGAGGTTTGCCGCACTTGCGGCAAACCTCTTTTTTTTGAAACAAAATAAACAAATGAAAACGTATCAGGTAAATGAAAATGGGTATTATGGTGAATTTGGCGGGGCTTATATCCCCGAAATACTCCACCGGAGTGTAACAGAGTTGCAGCAAAGATATCTTGAAGTGTTGGAAAGCAAGTCGTTCAAAGAAGAATATGGGAATTTGTTGCGCGAGTATGTAGGGCGTCCCTCTCCCTTGTACCTCACGCGACGGCTGAGCGAAAAATACGGTTGCCGCATCTATCTGAAAAGAGAGGATTTGAATCATACCGGCGCACATAAAATCAACAATACCGTCGGACAAATCTTATTAGCCCGGCGGATGGGGAAAACACGTATCATCGCCGAAACAGGAGCCGGACAACATGGCGTGGCAACCGCAACGGTATGCGCATTGATGGATATGGAATGTGTCGTTTACATGGGAAAGACAGATGTAGAACGCCAACACATCAACGTGCAGAAAATGGAGATGCTGGGAGCCAAAGTGATTCCCGTCACATCGGGCAATATGACGCTAAAAGATGCAACAAACGAAGCCATCCGCGATTGGTGTTGTCACCCGTCGGATACATACTATATCATCGGTTCCACGGTAGGCCCGCATCCATACCCTGATATGGTGGCTCGCCTGCAATCAGTCATCAGCGAAGAAATAAAAAAACAGTTGCAAGAAAAAGAAGAACGCGATTATCCGGATTACCTTATCGCCTGTGTAGGAGGAGGAAGCAACGCAGCCGGAAGTATCTATCATTATATCGACGACGAACGGGTAAAGATTATCCTTGCCGAAGCAGGAGGAAAAGGTATTCATTCCGGTCTAAGCGCCGCTACTATCCATCTGGGAAGACGAGGCATTATACATGGCGCCCGTACATTAGTGATGCAAAGTGAAGACGGGCAGATTGAAGAACCTTATTCCATCTCCGCCGGACTGGATTATCCCGGTATTGGCCCCATGCATGCAAACCTGTCGGAAATCAAACGCGCAACCATCCTTGCCATTAACGACGAGGAGGCATTACATGCAGCTTTCGAACTTACCCGTTTAGAAGGAATCATTCCCGCGTTAGAAAGCGCACATGCATTAGGAGCATTAAATAAAATACAATTTAAAAATGATGATATTATAGTATTAACTCTTTCAGGACGTGGAGATAAAGATATACACACCTATATTGAAACAAATAATAAACAATGAATAATCAATCAAGTAAATAATAAATTAATTAAATGATGAAACAATATGAATTTAAAACAGCAAGCAAAAAGATGCTGGGCGACTTGCATACGCCGGTCAGTATCTATTTAAAGGTAAGGGATATTTATCCCGAATCGGCTTTATTGGAAAGTTCCGATTATCATGGAGATGAAAATAGTCTCTCCTATATTGCCCTTTGTCCGTTGGCACGTATCGGGATCAATAATCGGGAGAGTATATCGACCTTTCCGGACGGGCATGTAGAAAAACTTCCCCTATCGTCCCCCACTGACGCTTTCATGGTTTTTCTCTCACGTTTTAATATAGATGGCACGGATAAAAACGTGTGCGGACTGTTTGGATACACTGCATTCGACGCCGTGCGTTATTTTGAAAATATTCCCGTAATGGAAGCTCACCATGCAGAAAACGACGCTCCGGATATGTTGTACATATTATACAAATACATCCTTGTATTCGATCATTTCAAGAACGAATTGACGCTAATCGAGCTATTGGCAGCAGACGAAACAAACCATTTGCAAGAAATAGAAACTTTAATAGAGAATCGTAATTACGCCTCCTATAACTTCCATACCATCGGGAACGAAAGCTCCACTATTACCGACGATGAATACAAAGGTATGGTACGCAAAGGTATAAAGCATTGTTTGCGAGGCGACGTTTTCCAGATTGTCTTAAGCCGCAGGTTTGAACAAGCTTTCAAAGGCGACGATTTCAAAGTCTATCGTGCCT
>JAITBC010000294.1 GCA_031283785.1 Tannerella sp.
TTCGTTTTTATTTTTTCGCTCATATGAAACCGGTTTTTTTATGTCGGTACAAAAATAATGATTTTTTTCGGAATAACGGATCAAAAAAAATCAATAGCACCTCAAAAAAAGATTTAACCATCCGTTATGGGTGCATTTTAAATTGTCGTGCCCATCTTACTTCCCACAATGTGAGACCGCCGGGAGGAAATTCTTCTCCGGACGTTTTCTTCCCGGACGTCTCCGAATAAAAGCGCGAAGTTGCGCTTTCTTTCCGGACGTCTACGCACGAAAACTTCATGTGGGGATTCTTTATTTAACACTTCTGCATGAACCTCCCGGACAGGGATTCATTCATAAATATTTCTGTACGCACGCATGCCCCCATCCCCTTCCGGAAAAGATCATATCAGTTTTGTGCTGCGCTCAGTATAATAATCTTTTACTAATAACTGTCCACCGACATATTTCAGTGTGATATACACATTTCCGCCGGGTGCGGCGTTGAATTTAGCGGAATGGACGGAGTCGTCGGCATTGTACCGGACAATAAGTTCGTTTTCGATAAGCCATGTTTGCATTACGATTGTTTTCCCGTTTTTTAATACTCCCTGATCCGTGCCGTTCAAGAAAACGCGCACTCCCATGGCTGCACCTATTAGATTGCTGAGACGTGTCAATGTCACCGTACAGGGTATCTCCATTTTGTTCGCTTCGTTGACCGTTTCCACTGCCTTATTTTTCATTTCTTCACCGAATTTGTCGTTTGCTGCAAATGCGTTTTTGAGGACGAAGATGTCGGATACGGCAAATGCGATAATCAACAGGATAAAACCGTTTTCAGAGAGCTCTATGCCGAACCATGTCATATAATGCGTACCGGCACTATATCCGGAAAATCCTATTATCGCTATGACTACCGTAAATAGCGCCCAGGCAATTGCTTGAAATTTTTTCATTGTTATGGCCTTTTTTTAACGGTTGTTATTCTTGAGAATCTTAAACTTTATATCGGCAGTCCCGAAATCGTACACAGAATTAGCGTTCGAAGACGCATTAAGGCTTATATTTTTGTGCTTATGCCGTATTTTTGCCGTAGCGCCGTCATTGACAAAAGTAAGACCTGTGATTTTCGTATTGTCTTCCGTGTTCAGAGAGAGGGTATTCTCTCCGACGGCAAAAGATTGAACGAAGTTTATTATGCAGGTAATCGTCAGTCCTTCATGTTTGAATTCCTTATACATGATTTTCCAGTTGTGTGTTGTGCTTTTGTCGGCCGAAAGCAGAAAGGCTACCCTGAAATCCTTCACGTCAACGCCATTGAACACAGCCTTACCCTCGTACAGCGTTTCCCCTTCGGCCGGCACGGGCAGTTCGTTTGTGCCATCATCCTTTATCCAGAAACTTTGAGCGTCGGATCGATCGACAGTCGCCGCTGTCCTTGCCGCCGTCTCCGACGATTTTCCGGCTGTTCCTTCCGACGATCTCGCCGGAGTTGGCGTGGCTTCTGCTTCCCGGACATCCTCCGACGTCCGCGCTACCGCCGATCTCGTCGACGCCTCCGAAGTCCTTGCCGACGATTTTCCGGCTGTTCCTTCCGACGATCTCGCCTCCGACGATCTTGCAGACGCTTCCGACGTTCGCGCCGTCGATCTTGCCTGAGTTGGCGTGGCTTCTGTTTCCGGGACATCCTCCGACGTCCGCGCTACCGCCGATCTCGTCGCCGCCTCCAGTGTTCTCGTCTCCGATCTCGCCTCCGGATGTTGATCGTCGGCGGCGATATGCCGGATTTGGATTCTCCCGGTTGCAGGATTTTTTTCAAAGACGTCCCTGCTGCCGTTTTCGTATTTAATCATGAAAATCTCCGAAGCGGCGAGGACGTAATTGGGTCCGGAAGGGCGTTCAAATTTCTTATATTTCACATACTCCGCGCTTACTTCATGAACAATCGCCCGGACTGCATCGCCGTTCAGTTTCGTGATTATATCTTGAGCATAAATTGCATGGGAGAAAAATACAAGACATGCAAAAACAGTAAACAATTTCCTTTTCATCGTATTCGTTTTTTATAAGTTATAGAAAAGGTACGGCAGTTTCGAGAGACAATGCCGTACCTTCGATTCGCTTAAAACCGGAAATTCAGGCCGAAAGTAAGGCCGAAAGAGTTTAAATCGATATTATAATCCTCAAATTCCGTATGGTAGATATAATCCAGGTTAACGCTAAGCGAAATTGACCTCGAGACGTTCCACCTGACTGAGCCGCCGAGGTCAACAGCCATAGCCGAGCCGTCCGTATCCGAATCATCGTCGTTTTCCGCATGTATAGACACAAAGCCTATCGTAGGACGCAGATCGAATGCCACTTTCTGCGACGGTAAAGGAAATGAGACCAGCGGCCCGACAAGAAAGCCGGCAAGTCCTAAAGAAGCATCATCCACTTTTGTAAGATCATACGAAGTATACAAAAACGAGGAGGTAATTCCGATATGCCTTCCAAACAAATATCCGAAATTGGCATTGATCTGTACACCGTTTTCCAGATTGTAATCTTCCGAAAGAAAAGACCCTCCAATCATTATTCCAGCATATCCTTTCCGCGTAAAATCCGTTTCCTGCCGCCTTCCGTAGTCGGAATCATAGTCGGAATTGTAGTCGGAATTGTAGTCGTTCGTTCTCCTTCTGTTCGGAGTTTGTCTCGCGTTGAATACGTCTTTAAATCCATCTTCATACTCTATCATGAAGATTCTGGATTTCGGCAGGGTATAAACCTGTCTGCTCCGGTCGTTATAGAGTTTGTATTTAACATCTCTATCGCCCACTTCGGTAACTGTTGCACGGATTTCGCGTCCGTCTTCTCTTAATGTAATAATATCTTGTGCTTTGACAAGAGAAAATACGCCTGTAAATAATGTCAGGACTAAAATAAAAACAACTTTTTTCATAATCTTCAATATTAATTAGTTAAAACGATAAATGCGAATAAAAAAAACCATTGCAATCACTCTCTCACACTGTTTTTCCCACTGCCTCTGCCTGTTGGAAAGAAAATGTCAGGCAAGTGTATGCCGGCATAATAATTCATGAATTTGATGCAAAGATATCGGTGATTTTGAAGCGTGACAGTCCCACAAGTAGGGTATTTTTATTTTATTCAAATATTTTTTTCTACAAAAGATAAAAAGAACGTCTGTTTTTATTTGCATTAAGACAGAAAATTGTAATTTTACCGGGAATTATAGTATTATTACAGAAGTTGATTATGTGTATTTTTATGTATTTAATGTATATGAGCGTATATGCTGTTGTTATATTCGGATACGGTGAATTGCATGCCGTAACGTCGGATAACGTGCGGGCGGATATCTGCATGCTCGCGTGCGTCGTTGCCGGTATTGCGGGCGTGCTGTCGGCGCTTCTCCTGTGGGTGGCGTTTCGCCGGGGAATGCGAAACGAGCGGAAAGAGAAACAGCTTATTGCGGCGAAAGCTATGCTGGAGGGTAAAAAAGAAGAGCGTAAACGTCTGGCGCGTGATCTTCACGACGGACTTGGCGGGATGCTTTCGGCGGTGAAAATCGCACTTGTTGCCGACGACGTTGATCTGCCGTTCCTTCGTGAAAAAATCAATTACTGCATCGAAGAACTCGCCCGTGTGGCGCATCATCTGATGCCTGCTTCCCTGTCGCGTTTCGGATTGAAAGCCGCGCTGGAAGATTATTGCCTGTCGTTTTCCAATGTCAAATTTCACTTTTTCGGCGAAGACCGGCGATTCGACGAGAGAATCGAGTTCGAAGTTTATTGTTGCGCTTGTGAACTGGTAAATAATTCTTTCAAACATTCCGGCGCGACGAACATAGACCTACAATTGATGTTGACCGGCGACCATGTGATGCTGACCGTCTATGACGACGGTTGCGGCTTTGACCAGACATTGGCGTCGAAGGGTGCGGGACTGAGAAACATCAAGGAGCGGATTGAGGTTTTCAATGGCAAAATAGATATTAACACATCACCGGGCAACGGTACGGAAACGAATATCGAATTGAAAACCGAAATATCATAGTTGTTTGCCTGTCGATAGAAGATGCACCATATCTGCGCTTAAAATCCGGAGAAAACAAATGCACGTTTCAAAAAAAATCTTGTGAAGTGCAGGGGAGATTGCCGTACCGGAAGCTTGTGTGAACATGATGTTTTTCCGTACAAAAACATGTGATTATGTTCATTGAGTCATCAAAAATCAGATATACTCTGCTGTGTAAAATAAAAATCATACCTTTGAACTTGAATTCTAACGAGGCTGTTCACTTGATAATTCACTTTTATTTGATTTCCTATGAAAAAATATTCTGTCATTTCAATTTGTATTGCTTGTTTTGCATATGTATTGCTGACGTTTACGGTGTCGGCACAGGTTAAATCGTGGGAAGGCATTCACCGGACGCCCCTCGCCGATGTCCGGAATAATTTCGCATCGCCGCCGGTGGAATTTGCCGGCCATGTCATTTGGGGATGGGAAGGCGCAATGGACATTAAATCCATCCGCAAAGATCTCGACTCCATGTACAGTCGCGGTTTTCGTTCCGTTATATTTGAAGCAGGTTACAACCTGCCCTTTGAATACTTGTCCGATGAATGGTTTACGACTGTTGCCTCGGCGGTGCGGGAAGCAAAGAAACGCGGAATGAAAGTGTGGATTATCGACGAAGGCAAATACCCAAGCGGGTTTGCCGGCGGAAAGTTCACGCGCGAACGCCCCGACTTGCGGATGCAGGCTCTGGTAGTGTGCGATACCATCCACGTCAAGGCAGGGCAGACACTTGTCAACTGCGACATTGACACGTTTGCCGTCAGTGCGGTAGCAGTTAATACGGCAGGATTGCCCGACCGCATCGTTGAGATTGCAGACCATAAAATATCGTTCAACGCTTGCAGTCTCGCTTTCCCGGCGCTTTGCGCTTCAAATGCCGACACTTTTTCAAGTAACGGCTTTGTGGCTGCCGTAATAGAATCCTTAATGAGTTTTTGAATTGCTGCCGCGTCCAAGCCTTCCCCCGTCTCCGGCGATGTGGTATGCGTCGGGTCGGTTTTTTTTCCGTGAAGTCGTACTTCTTGCGAAGGCCGTCCTCGTAGGTCTTGTTTGCCTTGCTTATTTCCGCATCCGCGTCTTTTCGCCAATCGGCAATAAAGGAGTTCACCTGCTCGGCGGTAAGTTTGCCTACGAGCGTTTTTGCCTCATCTTCGGTATTAACCTGAAACGAAAAAACGTTTGCTATGT
>JAITBC010000320.1 GCA_031283785.1 Tannerella sp.
TTCTCGTGTTTTTGATTAATATATTATATTTTATATACTACTGTCTCTCTCTCTCTCTCTCTCTCTCTCTCTCTCTCTCTCTCTCTCTCTCTCTCTCTCTCTCTCAATTCTAATGAGAGAATTAGAATTTATGACGACGCCTGTTATTAAGAGAAAATTCATAATCTGTGTTTTTTTAAGTAAAGAAAATAACAGCAACAAAAATACAACTCTTTTCCGAGGACAAAAATATTTTCGCAAAAAAAATAATGTCGTTATGTATTTTTAAGTATTTTCGCGCTTTAAATTACCCGCACGACGAGTCCGGAATCCTTATTCCGATCGCTGTTTTAAACCATGCGAAGTATAAATTTGCTGTTTTTCTTTGAATTTCTGGAAGCGCACATTATCTTTGCAGGTAGTAACTTAAAAAAAACAGCTATGCATAGTGCAAATATCATATATGATGTAGTCTTCAAATTCATGAAGGAAGACATCATTACATAAATTAAATTATTATGGGAACAGGAATTATGGGCGCTATCCCCGTTTCATTTCGCTTTAGCAGTGAACCTTGGGGCTTGGAATCGGACATGCGGAACAATAAAAAAAAGTTTACAAAACATGCTCCGAAAGATTTCTTTGATTTCTACAATGAAATCCAAAAACGTGTTACGGATAACAACGGAAAAGAAAAGGAATCAACGTACTATGAGATAAAACCGGAAATATTACTACCTAATTTCAAAGATTTTTTCTGCGAATTTCACGAGTTGATTGCTGACGAAGAAAAGACTAAAGGCTACGAGAAATTCAACGATACATACGATGCGGTAGCCGCTTCCAATGATTTGAGCAAATTTATGGCGTATTTTGATGATGGCACAGGATATCCACCTATGGATTTTCCTTATTTTGAGCCGATGTATGTCTCTGATTGTTGGAATTTGTTTGTTTATCAGGGCAGTTACAAAGCCATTTTAGAGGAATGGTCAACATTGTCGCACATGGAACGTTTGGTGTGGGCTGCAATTAAAAACCCGCTGGCAAAAGTGATGAGATTTGGAATGTCCTTATGATAAGGATATGCTTATCCCGCTACTGAGGTTTGGGTTGTTAACTGTTTTTTACACCCCTGCCTCTGTAACGCCCTCCACGTTTTCATCCTATTTGATGCGTTCATCCCAAGATGCTTGCTTTCTTTTGCTACGGCGGTCGAAGATGAGCAGGTAAAGCGGCGCTCCGGGCGCTTTCCTGTCATGGTAGTGTTTTATTTGTCGCAAGCCTTCTGCAAGAATGCGGTCAAATCCTTTTTTATCCAGAAGGACTTATATTTTCATAATGCATTTATAACCGTGATATTCGACGTACAAATCCATTTTCCCGCTTCCGGCGGGACGGACCAACAATTGAAAACCGGCGCAGTCAAAATTCATCCTCTCACATCGAACAGGAAACGAAATACGCTCCGGCCGCAAGACGGGTCGTATTTCCTGCCGCCACAACGCCGTTAAGCGTATATCCGGATACGCTCTCCGGCAAAATCAGCGTCGCTTCGCTTCCCGAAGGGATGGATATATCCAGTAACAGGGTGGCGCTATCGGAGGTCTTCCAGTTCACTTCCACCGTTCCATACGGCGTTTCCCGCGATACGTTCCCCAGGTCATGCCTTCCGGTATTTGCGGACAAATATAAAAATGCCTGTAACCGGGCGCCCGATCATCCGGGTGGATGCCTCCGATCGCCTCGTAAAACCAGCTGCCTATCCCGTTATAACAGTTATGTATCCGGCTGCGCTCACCGTTCCAGTGTTCCCACGTCGTCGTGGCGCCGAAAAATATTGGATTATGTGATCATTCCAAGTAACGAAAAAGACTTGACGGACTGTGGCGGAGGAAGAGTCTTACGAAACTTTGGAAACATGAGGAGGTGTGCTGCCGGACTTCTTTTGAGCAATCCGGAAACCGACATGGTTTTTCTTTATATGAATGATAAATCAATAGCCCCTGTTTTTTGTAAAAAAACTATTGGTAGACAACGTATATCCTAAAGTCATTTTGAGTAATTTTATGGATGTGGGCAGATATCAATTTATGACAGTTGAAACGCTCTTTAATTTGGAAGATATTGGTAAGTTCCCGTATAAATATTATATACATGATAAACAAACAGGCGAAATATTCCCTCAGAAAGTGGTATTGTCTGATTATAAAGGAAAAGAATTGTTCATTTCAGCTAAAAATACGCTTTTTAATGGAAAAGAAACATTGGCTTACTTTGAATTGGATTTATTTGAACTTAAACAGGCATACCGCGAAAACAAACTAAACGATAAGTTGAAAGAGTTGGTAGCTACGCTAAATGAATATGAAGATAATAATGTCTTTATGTTGGCCAACTTTCACCAAGCAATCACTTAAACATCCTGCGAGTCCTTACGTAACCATTTGAGGATCTTTGATAGCCGCATCGTGCTTGCGAAGCGTAATCCTCACCTCATTAAAAGGGTAGTGGTTGCCATATAGATGAGCATGCCGATGATGTCGTTCGTGATCGATATAAACGGCCCGGTGGCAATGGCAGGGTTGATGTTGAATTTATCCAGCATCATCGGCACAAGTGTCCCGAATGTGCTGGCAAACATGATAACGGCAAACAGGCTGATTGATACGGATAGCGTTATGTTCCGGTCTCCGAGCGTAAAATAGTTGTAGATGAATACAATGAGGCTTATTATCGCTGCGTTTGTCAGAGCTACTGCCGTTTCTTTCAGTATTTGGCGGAATATCTGTCCGTGTTTCAGGCTGTTGTTTGCCAGTCCCTGTACTACGATAGCGGACGACTGTGTGCCGATATTTCCGCCGGTGCCACCGATAAGCGGTATGAACAGGGCCATTTTAGGGTTAGCGGCAAACCCGCTTTCGAAACCGCCGAGGATCATGGAGTTACTGAGGCCTCCAATCATTCCGAAAAGAAGCCATGGCAGGCGTGCTGCGGTTTGCATCAGCACATTATCCGATGTTTCTACGTCCTGCGAGATACCGGAAGCCAGCTGGTAGTCGCGTTCGTGATGTTCTTTGACTTCATCCATCACATCGTCGACGGTTATATGTCCTAACAGTCGTCCGATGCTGTCGGTTACGGGCAGGGATACGAGGTCGTATTTGGATATCAGTTCCACGACCTCTTCCGTATCGGCATTGTCGTGTACCGAAACGGGGTCTATCTGCATGACGTGTTTTATCTTGGAAACAGACGGGCTGGTGATCAGCTTTTGCAGCGGCAGTACGCCTCGCAGCCGTTCATCATCGTCAACGACATATACATTATATATTTCGTCCATGTTTTCATCTTCGGCCTGTTTCCTCATTTCTTCGATGCAGTGGGGCATACTCCAGTTTTCGTTGACTACGATCATTTCAGTGCCCATCAGTCCTCCGGCCGTGTCTTCGTCGTAGCGCAGAAGGTCGATGATATCGCCTGCCTGTTCTACGTCGTCGATATGCGAGAGGATCTCTTCCTGGCGTTCTTCGTCCATATCGCGCATCAACTCGACGGCATCATCCGTGTCCATTTCATTGATGAACCGTTTGGCGATAAGTTTGTTAGGTAATTCCTTCAGGAGTTTGCGACGGTCGTCATCTTCGAGTTCCATAAGTACGTCGGCCGCCTTTTCGCCGTCCAGGAGAAGATACAGGTAGATCGCTTCTTTCAGCGTAAGTTCTTTGTATAATTCCGCAATATCGGCAGGATGCAGATTGCCCAGTATTTCAACTGCTTTTTCCCTGTCTTTCCGTTCGATGACAACTTTCAGGTCATCTATGTATTCTTTTGTTAATTCAATCATTGCTGTTGTGTGTTGGAGGTGAATGTCTTTCGACGATTAATGTTAATTCAATAAACTGTTCGATGGATAACTGTTCGGGTCTTTTATCGAATACAGGCAGCGTAAAACACGGACAGTCCTTACCTAATAGCGGTTTCATCGAATTTCTCAATGTTTTTCGTCGCCGATTGAAGGATGTTTTGACGACTTTTTTATAAAGTTCTTCATCGCATCCCAATTCGGTGCGGCTGTTTCGTGTCATGCGTATGACCGCGCTTTTGACTTTCGGCGGGGGATCGAATACCTTTTCACTTACGGTAAAAAGATATTCGACATCATACCAGGGCTGTATCAAAGCGCTTAATATACCGAAATTCCTGCTGCCCGGAGGTGCCGAGAGGCGTTCGGCAACTTCTTTCTGTATCATGCCGGAACAGCAAATCACCTGTTCCCGGTGTTCGAGTACTTTAAAGAAAATCCGGCTTGATATACAGTATGGATAGTTCCCCGTAACGCAAAATTTTGAAGCGTACAGCCGGTCCAGTTTCATTTTCAAGAAATCCGTCGCATGGATATGCCCGGAAAGGTTTGGGAAGTGTTGCTCAAGATATTTGACAGATGCCTGGTCTATCTCGACGACAGACAGGTCGTATCCTTCGTCAAGCAAAAAACGGGTAAGCGCACCCGTTCCGGGACCTACCTCCAAAACCGGCAGGCCACGATAAGCAGACAACGTTTCTGCAATACGTTGTGCAATTACAAAGTCTTTCAGGAAATGCTGCCCTAAAGACTTTTTTGGCCGGATAATCGTCATCGGATACCAATTTGTCTAACGTTAATTTAATTATTGTTTGTATCTTTGCGCGGACAAAGGTACAAATAATAATTTAAGTTTTACATATGGATATGAAACGAATATTCCGAAAGATGATTCAGATATTACTTCCTTTATCTCTGGGGATGATATTATTGTGGTATCTCTATCGTAATCAGGATCCGGGTGAGATAATTAATGTTGTGAGAAAAGGAGTTCGATATGATATACTGCTTTTTTCGCTGGTTTTCGGCCTGGCGGCAAATACGGTTCGCGGATTGCGATGGAGCATGCTGATTGATTCGCTGGGGAAACGGGTGGACAGGAAGATGGCCATATATGCCGTATGGGGCAATTATGCGATCAATATAGCGCTTCCCCGTGTGGGCGAGATATGGCGCTGCGGCGTCATGTCGAAATATGAAAAGATCCCGTTTGCAAAACTGTTGGGTACGATGATTGTAGACCGTGTAATGGATACGCTGGTGGTCGCATTGCTCACCGTATGCCTGTGCGTTTTTAATATAGGTTTCTTCCGGGACTTTTTTTCGGAAAATCCTCCTGTCATCATTACGACGCTCTATGCATTGATATCGTCCGTCACGACTTATATCGGGCTGACGGTACTGGCGGTAGCGCTCTGGTTTGTGTTCGTGAAACTGAAACATCTGGCGATTGTAAAAAAGATTGCCGGGATGTTCCGTAATATATGGGAAGGCGTCAAAAGCCTGTGGAAAATTGAGCACATGGCGCGTTTCTTTGTTCAGACGCTGTTGATATGGACAGGTTATTTCTTCTACTTTTATATTACCTTTTTTGCGTTCGACTTTACGAGAGATCTGGGCGTGCGTATAGCTCTTATAGCCTTTGCCATGAGCAGCATAGGCGTGGCGATTCCCGTTCAGGGAGGCATAGGGGTGTGGCATTTTATGGTTATATCGACGCTTGTGGCTTTCGGAACGGACGCCTCCGATGCAGGTGCGTTTGCAATGGTTGTTTTTGCCGTACAAACTGCGTGGGTGATCCTGACGGGTTTGTTCGGTATTGCGGCATTGCCGATAGCGGGTAAAAAGCGGGGAAAAGATGAAGAAAATACGTTGCATCCGGGAATCTTAGATGAGAATCGGGAAATTTCGAACGGGGAGTGATGGGACGATGTTGATAAATGAAGATAAAATTTTAACTTTGGACTTTTAAAATAAAAATCATGGCAATAGAAATTAAGACACTTAATCCTCAACCGGTATGGGGACACTTTTATGAGCTTACGCAAATACCGAGGCCGACAGGCCAAATGGACGCGGTCGTACGGCATGTGGTTGATTTTGGGAGAGGCCTCGGCCTTGAAACCGTGAAAGATGCGGTCGGTAATGTTATTATACGCAAGCCGTCTACTCCGGGTTTTGAAAACCGGAAAACCGTAACATTACAGTCGCATATGGATATGGTGCCTCAGAAAAACAGCGATGTTATGCATGATTTCATGACTGACCCGATTGACACTTATATCGACGGCGACTGGGTCAGAGCTCGAGGCACGACGCTGGGTGCGGATAACGGCATTGGCGTGGCGATGGCGATGGCGGCACTGGCCGACAAGTCGCTGCAGCATGGGCCGTTAGAGGCGCTCTTCACGGTCGACGAGGAAGTCGGTATGGATGGCGCCAATGGATTGAAGCCGGGCTTTGTCCGTGGCGAGATTTTGCTGAATTGCGATTCGGAAGAAGAAGGAAAACTGTTTGTCGGCTGCGCCGGCGGTGCGGACCTTAATATTTCATTCCAGTACAGGGAAGGGCAGCCTTTGATTGAAGGTGATGTGCCCGTACGCCTGTTCCTGTCGGGTCTTAAGGGCGGTCATTCGGGTATTGACATTCATTTGGGCAGGGCGAATGCCAATAAACTGATGTTTCGTTTTCTGAAGGAAGCGGTACGCGATTATGGCGCCCGTCTTGCGTGCGTGAGCGGCGGATCGCTAAGGAATGCCATACCGCGTGAAGCGGAGGCCGTCATAATGCTTCAGAAAGATAATATGGAAATATTATGGGAGCTTGTATCCGATTATCAGGATCTTTATCGGACGGAGTATGCCGGCGTTGAGGACGGTATAAATTTCACGGCCGAGATAGCGGAAGCCCCGCGTTCGCTTATCCCCGAAGAGATTCAGGATGATTTGATAAATTCCGTAGAAGCGTGCCTGAACGGGGTTGTGACGATGTTGCATGATTTTCCGGGGATCGTCGAATCATCATCCAATCTTGCCGTCGTTAACTCATCCGAGGGATTGATAGAAATAAAAATATTGGTGCGCAGTTCGTCGGAAAGCCGTAAAGCAGCGCTCCTTTCTTCGCTGGAGAGCGTATTTTCTCTTGCCGGAGCAAGGGTCGAATATGGCGGCGCATATAATGGCTGGCAGCCCGATGCCGGTTCTCCGGTTCTTAAAACGATGGCAAAGGTATATGAGCAAATGTACGGTCAAAAGCCGGAAGTGACGGTTATGCACGCCGGCCTTGAGTGCGGAATTATCCAGGGCGTTTATCCGGAGATGGATATGATTTCGTTCGGTCCAAACCTGAAGCATCCTCATTCGCCGGATGAAGCGGTAAGCATTTCGTCGGCAGGCCGGGTATGGGAATATCTGAAATCGATTTTGGCAAATATTCCCGTTAAGTAAAAAGAAACGCAAATGTCAAGCAGCAAAAAACAAAAAAAATCATTGCCGCTCTATCTGCAGATACTCACAGGGATGATTCTTGGGATTGTAATCGGATTGGCGGCTTTACAGGCGGCTGGAGGGACGCGTTTTGTCGAACACTGGATTGCCCCCTGGGGGCAGATTTTTATCCATTTATTACAACTGATTGCAATGCCTCTGATTTTTGTGTCGCTGATAAAAGGGATAATGGGAATAGAGAGTATTAAGTCGTTTTCCCGTATGGGTGTGAAGACGATTTTCCTGTATTTGTCGACAACGGTTTTTGCCGTGATATTGGGATTGTCGATCGGACTGGCGGTTGAACCCGGTGAAATTGTTGACAAATCGCGGATTGAGTTTCTGCAGGACGATTATAATGTATTTGTTGCAGAGAAGAAACTCGTTGCCGAGCAAACGCGTGAACAGGGGCCGCTGGGTTTTTTAAACGAGATCGTACCGAATAATATAGTAGATGCGGCATCGAAAAATTCAGCAATGTTGCAGATTATTTTCTTTGCAATATTTTTTGCAATTGCAGCGCTGTCCGTACCAAAAGAAAAAACAGTGACGGTGATGAGTTTTTTCGACGGCCTGAATGAAATTATTTTCCGCATGGTTAATTATATTATCGCCTTTGCCCCGGTTGGCGTGGCGGCGTTGATGGCCGGGTTAGTCGTCTCGTATGGCGGCGAGATGAGTATCTTTGTCGCACTTGGGGCCTATGCGCTGTGTGTTGCAGGCGCTGTGGCGGTAATGGCCGTGCTGTTTTATCCGTTGTTGATATGTATGTTTTCAAAATTATCGGCACGAAAATTTTTACGTGCTCTTTATCCGGTTCAGTTGTTTGCATTTACGACAAGCAGCAGCGCTGCTACGCTGCCATTCACAATGGAAACGGTAGAAAAAGAATTGGGTGTGTCGAAAGAGACTGCCTCGTTCGTGTTGCCGGTAGGCGCTACTATTAACATGGACGGTACGAGCTGTTATCAGGCAATTGCTATTTTGTTTATCGCTCAGGTGCTGGGCGTTGATTTAAGCCTGTCGCAACTGTTCGTTATTGTAGGGATGACGATCCTTTCGTCGATCGGTACGCCGGCTATTCCGGGAGGCAGTTTTGTGATATTGACGATGGTACTGACATCCGTAGGAATACCGCCCGAAGGACTGGCGCTGATTATCGGGATCGACCGTCCGCTCGATATGCTTCGTACGGCCATTAACGTCACAGGCGACGCCTGCGTTTCCGTCATTGTCGACAGGAAATAGGATTTTTTTGAGATGCGGCTATGTTATATGCGTACAGCAGCCGGGAGAAAAAAGTAAATTGTTGAAAATGCATGAGATGAGTAAAAATTCTCCAAAAACGGATATTGACGAAAATGACAGCGGGTATATTTTTGTGAAAGGAGTCCGTGTCAATAACCTGAAAAATATTGACGTTAAAATTCCGCGTAATAAATTTGTTGTTATAACCGGTTTGTCCGGTAGCGGCAAGTCATCTCTGGCATTTGACACGTTATATGCCGAAGGGCAGCGCCGTTATGTAGAGAGCCTGTCGTCGTATGCTCGGCAGTTTCTGGGGCGGATGAGCAAGCCGGAGTGCGACAGTATAAAAGGGATACCGCCGGCTATCGCTATTGAGCAGAAAGTGAGTGTGCGGAATCCGCGTTCGACGGTCGGGACGTCGACGGAGATATATGAATACATGCGTTTGCTTTATGCACGTATCGGCAAGACAATATCGCCGGTGTCGGGCAAAGAGGTTGTGAAACATCAGGTCGGCGATGTGGTCAACAAAGCTCTGTCGTATCCTGAAGGCACACGTTTTACGGTTTATGCGCCGTTAGTAGTTCCCGAAGGGCGAACTTTGACGGAACAGGTTGGGATTCTTCATAAAGAAGGATATTCGCGGCTGGAAATAAAGGGGAAAGTGTACCGTATACAGGAAACGCTCGAGGAGGAAAAACTTCTTGAGGGCGGGAATGTGGAAATTTTGATAGACCGCTTAGTCGTATCGGACGACAAACTGCTTAAAAACAGGCTGGCAGATTCGGTAGAGACGGCGTTTTTCGAGGGACATGACGTGTGTCGCCTGAAAGTATATGTGTCGGAAGAGCCTGAAATTTTTGAATTTTCGAAGAAATTTGAAGCCGATGGCATCACATTTGAAGAGCCGTCGGATATGATGTTTAACTTCAATAATCCTGCAGGCGCCTGTCCGGTGTGTGAAGGTTTCGGCAAGGTGCTCGGGACGGATGAGAATCTGGTCGTTCCCGATAAAAGCCTGTCGCTGTACGACGGAGCTGTGGCCTGTTGGAAAGGCGAGGTGATGGGCGAATGGCAGAAGGAGTTTATCAACAGTAGCGCCCGATATAAATTTCCGGTTCACCGTCCTTATTGTGACCTTACGGAAGAACAGAAGAATCTGTTGTGGCACGGCGCACGGGGCGTGCATGGTATTGAAGATTTTTTCAGGCATCTGGAAAGTAATCTGTATAAGATACAATATCGCGTTATGTTAGCACGCTATCGCGGGAAGACGGTTTGCCCTTCGTGTAAAGGCTCTCGTCTGAAGCCGGCAGCCATGTATGTAAAGACAGGAGGGAAGGATATTTCCGAATTGGTCGGTATGCCGGTCAATGAACTTAAACAGTTTTTTGATAATATAGAGTTGGACGCAACGGATGCGTTAATCGCCAAACGCCTGCTTGCCGAAATAAAAAACCGCTTGCATTTTCTGCTTGCCTCAGGGCTGGGCTACCTGACGTTA
>JAITBC010000378.1 GCA_031283785.1 Tannerella sp.
ACAGGCCGATTACGATTACGAGCAAAACGTAAAAAGTCACAATCTCAGTCAAATAGCCTCCGCCAAAGAAACAGGACGGTCGGAAGTGAAAAGGGAATATTCAAAAATGATCGAAGAAACAACCAAAGCACTTGAAGAAACAACCAAAGCGCTTGAAGAAAAAGACAAGGCGATAGAAGAAAAAGACAAGGCGATAGAAGAAACAACCAAAGCGCTTGAGGAAAAAGACAAAGAAATAGCAGAATTAAAACGTCTTTTGAAACTTTGTTAAACAAACATGATATTAAAAAGATTTACCATGAGAAAAAATTGTTTCACCGGAACGCTCCTTAAATGCATATTGATTTGTATGTGTATCCCCATGACGCTTTTTGCCCGTCAGTCCGGAGACGTCCCCGGACAATACTATCTGAGCGTCGCCAAAGATATTCTCAACAGAAAACCGGAACATCCCTATCTGCTGTTCGACAACCAAAGCAGGCAGGCCATTCTGGAGAGGATTAAAAACGACCCGGAATATGCGCAGATCATGGATTTGCTGCTCCAGCAGGGACGCAGTATCATGTTTAACACGACCGAGCCGCAGAAGGTCTTCAACGATCCGGCATCGCGATATTACCAGTTGCCGTCGTGGGAATCGTACGTAGGTTTTTATCTGAGCGGAGCGCAGTTGCTTGCCTTCCTTTACCAGATGACGGGCGACGAGGCCTATGCACAAAAGGCGTTTCGCTATGCCGAAAAGTTGTGCGAAATGGAAGGCTGGACGGCCGGCGCACACCGGTTCGACATCATCTATCCGCGAGTGTGGCCATACGGCGCCAAGGACGACGAGGTGGTGTTTACGTTCGACATTTCGACGGGCGACTGTGCCCTAGGACTGGCGCTGGTGTACGACTGGATTTATCCGGTGATGAACAAAGCCCAGCGCGACCGCATACGGAGCGGATTGTTGGAAAACGCCATCCTGCGTGTGCGAGGAAACTGGGAATATCATTGGTGGGCTTCGGCCGAAAAATGCAACTGGTCGGCCATCTGCCACGGCGGCGTCGGCCTGGCGGCGCTGGCGCTGCTGACCGAAGACCCTCATCTGATAGACGTTGTAGCACGCAGTTGCGAAGGTTTCGAGAAAATGACGGCCAATTACGGCGACGACAACGGATGGGCTGAAGGGCGTTCCTACTCCTTCTACGGCATCCGCGATGCCGTCGCATTTCCGGATGCCATCAAAAGATTGACCGGTGGAAAAGTCAATCTTTTCGACGTGCCGGGGTGGAAACATCCGGCAGATTTCGCCCTTTTCGGACTGACGGGCGCTTTCAACGACGGAGCGGCCTCCGGTCCGGTAGGATATTCATATACCTACAACAAGCTGGTAGAAGAGTCACGCGACGAAACAGCCATGTACTACCTGCAAACCTACCTGAGCGGCGAACGCCGCTCGCGCAGCATGTGGGAACTTATCTGGCCGCGCCCGACGGACGTCAAGGCAGTGAAACCAACCGTCGCCTCCAAATATTTTCCGAGCATCAACTGGGCTTTCATGCGTAAGGATTTCGACGAAGGAGTGCAGGTAGCCGTGAAATGCGCCCCGGCCGACGATCCGCACCATGGACATCTCGACGCCGGTTCGTTCATCCTCACGTGGCATGACGACATCATCGTGGGCGAGGTGGAGCAGCGTTTCTATGACCAGTTTTTCTTCAACGACGTACGCTTCGACTACCTGTACGTGCGCAGTCTCGGACATAACGTGGTGCATGTGAACGGCGAAGAGCAAATGATCGCCAAACGCAAGGATCAGCCCTGGCTCGAAGGAACAGGCGGAAAAATCGACCGCTTCGAAACCTCTCCCGGCTACGATTATACCACCATGGACGCTACCAAGGCATATCCGGGCAAACACTTGAAACGATGGAAACGCACCATAGCGCTCGACAAGGAAAACGACATCGTACTCGTACTCGACCGTGTAACCTGCGCTAAAGGCGACAGGATCGACGCGCTGTTCCATCCCGTGGCCACCGCAACGGTGAACGACGACGGGACGGTCGGCTTCGTCGGGAAAATCCGTCAGACACGGATGGAGATGCAGCCCCTGGTCAATACGCCGTTCAGCCTGACCCGGCAAACGCAGTACACCGTCCGCGTAGTGAAGGACGACCCCGTACAGGCTATTCCCTGCATCTTCCTCACCCTCCGTGCGCCTTCCGCCGAAACGGTCATTGGAACGGCGTTCTATCCCGACAAACTGAAAGGACTCAATATTTCTCTGGATGAAAACGGGAAGAACCCTGTCATCCGCTATATGATAAAAGGAAAGACGTATACGTATGAATTTGCGGAAAATGAAGTGACATTCTCTAAAGAATGAAACAATTTCTCCCGGGCAAAGCATTGCTTAGTAATTAAAAACAACGTTTCACCCGGGAGTTTTTCCCGACAACCGGCATATTTTGAAGGAAATATTATTTCTTGTCGGCAGCAGCTTTTACACTTTCTGCACTGCAAGCTTTCTTTTCTCCATCTTTCGCTTGCTGACAGCATTTCTTTTCGGCTTCTTTTTTGCAACATTCTTTAGCCTCTTTCTTTTCAGCGGTAGCTTTAGCTTCCGTCTTGCAACACTGTTCCGTTTTCGGACTTTCTTTCTTTGTCTTACCGTCTTTTGCGTTCACATTTACCGCCAAACTCATGGCTGCCATAAAAATCACTCCTAAAATCACCTTTTTCATAATCATTTCGTTTTAAAAAGTTTATAATAATACAATTCCGATAAAGTTCGGATAAAATTTACGTGTCAAAGAAAAACATTTTTCCCTGAAAAAAATCATGTTTTCAGGAAAATTAGATATTTTGCTTCCGTTTTTTGTTTTTTTAGCGTTATTCCCATAATTTTTCAACACTTCTGAAACTTTCAACATCTCCGAAATTTTCAATATTCTCCATTATAAATCAACATTTTTTCTCGCAAGATTTCTTCCTGCCGGAAAAGACATGAAACTTCAATATCGCATAATTTATATCGCTAAATCATTCCCATTTCAAAAAAATTACTTATGTTTGCCTGCTGTTAGAAGAAAAACGAGATGGACATAAACAAAATAAGAAACGATTTTCCGATCCTGCATCGCACGGTATACGGTAAACCTTTAGTTTATCTTGACAATACGGCGACCACTCAGAAGCCGCGTTGCGTTGTGGAAAAGATTACCGAGGAATATTATAATGTAAACGCCAATATACACCGTGGCGTACATTTCCTGAGTCAGCAGGCTACGGAAGCTCATGAAAACGCCCGTTGCACGATACGGAAATTCATAAACGCAGGCAAGCCCGAAGAGATTATTTTCACGCGCGGAACAACGGAATCCATTAATCTTATCGCATCCTGTTTCACTTATGAATGCATGGCGCCGGGCGACGAAGTCATCATTTCGGCCATGGAACATCATTCGAACATCGTACCGTGGCAGATTCAAGCGGCACGGCGGAACATCGTAATCAAAGTCATCCCTGTCAACGAAACCGGAGAACTTGATATGAAAGTTTTCGTAAAACTGTTCTCTCCGAAAACGCGGCTGGTATCCGTAACGCATATCTCCAATGTACTCGGCACAATCAACCCTGTTGAAGAAATTATCAACATCGCACATGCACATAATGTTCCGGTGCTAATCGACGGGGCGCAGGCCGTAGCGCATCAGAATGTGGACGTACAGGCGCTGGATGTCGACTTTTACACTTTTTCGGGGCATAAAATTTACGGCCCGACAGGAATCGGCGTCCTCTACGGCAAAGAAAAATGGTTAGACAAAATACCCCCATATCAGGGTGGCGGGGAGATGATCGCTTCCGTTTCGTTCGAACAAACGAAATTCAACGATTTGCCTTTCAAATTCGAGGCGGGCACACCGGACTATGTCGGCAGTACGGCGCTTGCGGTCGCCCTGGATTACGTAAATAACATCGGGCTTCCCGACATTGCGAAACATGAAGGCGAACTGTTACGGTATGCAACGGAACAGTTGATGACAATAGAAGGAATACGTATCTTCGGAAATTCGCCCTGTAAAAACGGAATTATCTCATTCTTAATCAACAACATCCATCACTACGATACGGGAATACTGTTAGACCGCCTCGGCATAGCCGTACGAACGGGGCATCATTGCGCCGAACCGCTCATGCATGTACTCGGCATCGAAGGTACGGTCAGAGCCTCTTTCGCCCTTTACAACACAAAAGAGGAAACAGACACATTAATTGCAGGTATTAAAAAAGTCATTGACATGTTTTGACAAAACCATGCTGTTACCCTATCTGAAAAAAGAACGTACTGAAGCGGGATGCGATGAGGCGGGACGGGGATGTCTCGCCGGCGCCGTTTATGCCGCAGCCGTTATTCTCCCTCCGGAGTTCCGCAACGAGAATCTTAACGACAGCAAGCAACTGACGGAAAAACAACGCGAAACTCTACGTCCCATAATAGAAAACGAAGCCATAGCATGGGCTATCGGCATTGCGACACCGGAAGAAATCGACCGTATAAACATACTGAATGCGTCATTTCTGGCTATGCACCGGGCTATAAAACAGCTTCAGGTTGCGCCGGAACATTTGCTTATTGACGGAAACCGTTTCACGCCCTACCCCGATATCCCACATACGACGATCGTCAAAGGCGACGGCAAATACCTGTCTATCGCCGCCGCATCCATACTTGCCAAAACGCATCGCGATGAATACATGGACTCTTTAAACGACAAATATCCCGCTTATGCATGGAATAAGAACAAAGGATACCCGACAAAAGCCCACCGCGACGCCATCCGCATGCATGGGACAACACCCTGTCACCGCAAATCATTTACCCTGCTACCGCCAACGCAGTTGATGTTGGATTTTGATTCATAGTCTTTAATTAGGGTCTGCTGAAAAACTACCAAAGTCGTGCAAATAAGCGCAGAAAGTATTATCTTTGTCGGAAAAAATGCAAGAAAAAATGACGGGGGAACGCAAAAGTCGTGCCTTTAATCCCGCCTGCCAAAGCACGCGGCAGATGGTTTTGTCCTAATTCGAGACACCGTCTGAGCAGACGCTGACCCCCGATAATCGTTGGGTAGTGTTGACAAAATTGATACCGTAGGATGATATACTATGCCCGGTTATAAACTGCATTATCATAGAGCCTGAAAATTCAATGCTAACAGCGTACTCAAGTCTCTTTTGTTTCCGTGATTAACAGTTTTCAGTAACGACCTGTTTATTGCCTCTTTGAAATTCTTAAAAGTTTCATAATACCGACAGTTTAAACAGTCTTTCTTTGTCCATTTCCACAGCCTTTCGATGATATTCAAGTTTGGACTGTATGAGGGTAAAAACAACGAGTGTTTTGTCCAAAAATGCTCGCTGTTCGTTTTTTTTCCTCCGTCAATGCCCTGTCAGGCACTGAACCAACCTTCCTGAATCTGAAATTCAGCGATTTCAGGAATTTTCTCACTTGGGTCTCTCCACGTTCAAGCCCCGTCAGTTCCCTGATTTTTGCTGACGCTTCGCCTGTCGAACGGGTAGGATGTGCTCTAAATACTTTTCACGACGTCAAACCGGAGTTCCCGCAGAAATGTCTTGACGAGTTCTGCTACAAATTTAATAGACGATACTTCGGCGAGGCGCTTTTCAACAGGTTGCTCGTGACTTGCGTGAGTTACAAAAAATGAATTCAGGTATATATGCCGATAATAATATAAATTTATATGCGTCAGCCCTGAACATTTTTATCGGTTTGTGTGGTATGTCGAAAATTTCATGTATATTTGCGAAATCATTAATCATTAATTAAAACTACCCATGAAACGATATCTATTTATTATTGCCGGACTGATCATTATCAGCAATTTGGCCATCGCGCAAACCGGCACGATCTATGAAACGCGAACCGTGAAAAGCGAGATTCTTAAAGCTGAGCGTAAATATGCAATTTACCTGCCGCCGGGCTATGACGGGACAGACCGCAGTTATCCGGTCTTATATCTGTTGCATGGCGCCGGGGACGACCATACGGGATGGGTCCAGTTCGGACAGGTGCAACATATTGCCGACAAAGCGATTGCCTGCGGTACGGCCGGCCCTATGATCATCGTTATGCCCGATGCAAACACCGGCAGACGTGGATATTTCAACGACATAAAGGGAGATTTTAATTACGAAGATTTTTTCTTTAAAGAACTTATCCCGCATATTGAAAAAACATACCGAGTGAAAAGTGAGCGACGCTACCGCGCCGTTTCCGGTTTGTCAATGGGAGGAGGAGGAACTATTTTCTATTCATTGCACCATCCCGAATTATTTGCTGCGGCAGCGCCTTTGAGTGCGGCGACAGGAAGTTGGACGCCGGAGCAGCATAAAGAACGGCTGGGAAATTCATCCGGAATAACGGACGCTGCAATAGAAGAACATTTCAAACGCCACAGTATAGAAGGAATAATTAACAGCGCATCGGAAGACGAACTCAAACAAATCAAAAGCATACGCTGGTATATAAGCTGCGGGGACGACGATTTTCTTTACGAAGGAAACGCACGTATGCACATCGCCTTCAGGAAGAACGAAATATCTCATGAATACAGAGTTAAAGACGGCGGACATACATGGACATACTGGCGAATGGAACTTCCGACAGTCCTCGAATTTGTTTCAAAATCGTTTATGCAACACTAAAATTATACAGGAGAAAAAATACAGATATTTGCTCCTGGAAATCAATGGTTTCGGCTATTACGATGCCGGACGGATGAGTGTTTCGTGCGTACCGTTCGGTACGCGGCGGTTCTCTAATAAACGGGTAGAGAGAACGGTTTATAACCGTAGCTAAAGAAAATATAACCGGCTCATTGCCGGCGCTCGTTGGTGATGGTCGTGGAAAGTATCCGGACGATCTTTCCCTTCGTAACGATAAAATGACTTGGTCGTTACCAGCCCCTATAGCGGACGCGCACAACCAAGATATGTATTCTGCACGGCGCACCCAAAAATAGCGACGTCCGAAAGTCCGGACGCCGCTATCAATCAAGACGTCAGAACAAAAAAACTACTCTTCGGCTTGTGACTCCGCATATTCTTTGAGGAGTTTGTCCTGAATATCGGCCGGCACTAATTCATACGAAGAAAATTTCATCGTAAATGATGCGCGTCCGCCGGAAATAGAGCTTAACGAAGTAGAATAGCTCGACATTTCTTTCAATGGAACTTTTGCCATTATCTTTTCATAGCCTTTTTCGCTGTTCATTCCCATTATCATTGCGCGACGTCCCTGCAGGTCACCCATAACATCGCCCATAAAATCACCGGGAACAAGTATTTCCACATCATAAATAGGTTCCAGAATTTTCGGACCGGCCTCTTTGAATGCCTTGCTGAACGCATTACGTCCGGCAAGCATAAACGAGATTTCGTTGCTGTCGACCGGGTGCATTTTCCCGTCGTACACACATACGCGTACATCCCGTGCATATGATCCTGTAAGCGGTCCCTGCTCCATGCGTGCCATAATACCTTTCAGGATAGCAGGCATAAACCGTGCATCAATAGAGCCTCCGACAATACAACTGACGAACACTAATTTTCCGCCCCATTCAAGATCTATCGTCTGCGTATCGCGGACGCTCATCTTAAATTCCTGTCCGCCGAATCGATAGAGCGTCGGGGCAGGCATACCTTCATAATAAGGCTCTATGATAAGATGTACTTCGCCAAACTGGCCGGCGCCTCCCGACTGTTTCTTGTGACGGTAGTCAGCCCGGGCGGTTTTTGTGATGGTTTCACGATACGGAATTTTCGGTTCAAGATATTCTATTGAAAGTTTATCATTATTCTCTATTCGCCATTTCAACGTACGCAGGTGAAACTCGCCCTGACCCAGCACGATTATCTGTTTCAGTTCCTTTGATTGCTCTATGATCCACGTAGGATCTTCTTCGTGCATACGGCTTAATATCTCGCTTAATTTCTCCGCGTCGGATTCATTAACGGCTTTTATTGCACGCCTGAATTTCGGATCGGGGTAACGTATAAAATCAAATTTATAATCTCCACCCTTGCCATTGAGCGTATTACCTAAACGTACATCTTTAAGTTTAACGGTCGCCCCGATATCGCCGGCAACCATTTCGGTCACTTCCGTACGCATCTGTCCGTCAACAACAAACATCTGGGCGATACGTTCTTTGGACCCACGGTCAATATTCTGCAAGTCGTCTCCCGATTTCACTTTACCGGATATCACTTTGAAATAAGAAACCTGTCCGATATGAGGTTCTATTGTTGTTTTAAAGAAAAGCAGACTTGTCGGGCCTTCCGCATCCGGCGTAACTTCCCGACCGTCAGTCGTAACAAGGCGCGGCATCTTGTCCGTACAGGGGACTACATTCCCCAAAAATTCGAGCGTACGACGCACGCACATATCCCTTTCGGCACATACGCAAAATACCGGGAACATGCCGCGCGTCACAAGTCCGGCGCGAATACCGGCACGCATTTCATCTTCCGTAAGCGTACCCTGGTCAAAGAATTTTTCCATTAACGAATCATCATGTTCCGCTGCCGCTTCGACAAGTAACTGATGTAATTCGGCTGCTTTCGCCGCTTCACTGTCGGGAATTTCAAGCACTTCCGGCACTCCCCCTTCCGGTTTCCAGCGATACATCTTCATCTTAAGCACATCGATAACGGCATTGAATGATGTGCCGCACGTGACGGGATATTGTATCTGCACCACCCTGTTCCCGTAATTTTCTCTCAGCTGCAATACGGACGATTCGTAATCCGCCTTATCGTTATCCAGATTATTGATGATAAAAATTACCGGCTTATGAAACTGCTCCGTATAACGGAACTGGTTTATCGTACCCACTTCGACGCCATACTGAGCACTGATCACCATTAAAGCGGTATCCGTAACATTAAGGGCAGAAACGGCGCCTCCTATGAAATCATCCGAACCCGGACAATCGATAAAATTAAGCTTCATCCCGTTCCATTCTACACTAAAAACGGTAGAGAAAACAGAATATCCATACTCTTTCTCTACCGGAAAATAATCTGCAACCGAAGAACCGGCCTTTACAGAGCCGCGACGTTTTATAACACCACCCTCGTAAAGCATTGCTTCAGCAAGGGTGGTTTTCCCAGTACCGGAACTTCCCAGAATTGAAATGTTTTTAATCTCACTTGTTTGATAAACTTTCATGATAACTATTATTTTAACGTTAATATTGATATTTAAACAGTATTTCCAATAATTTCTCGCAAAATACGCATAATTACCGAATTAAAGATTTATTATTTGTATGTTATTAAACTATGTTTTAGAACAGGATTGAAAAACATAAAAACATGACGAATAATTTATTATCTTCACCGCCGATTTCTATGAGACAAAGAAGCGTGCAAATTAATCATCAATCACTTTTAAAGATTGATAACCAGCCATTAGTTACATACCGTATTCGTTTCATACGATTTTTATTGTTGAATTTAAATAGATATAAAACATGAAACCATTTACAAAAACGATCGTTATTATTTTTATTTTTGCCGTTAGCGGCATGACAATCTGTGCAAAAGAAAAAGCCGGGCATGTAATTTTTATCGGACTTGACGGATGGGGTTCCTATAGCTTTGAAAAAGCCGAAATGCCGAATGTAAAAAAATTGGCGAAAGAAGGGGCTTATACGCTTAAAAAACGTTCGGTATTACCTTCATCAAGCGCAGTAAACTGGGCTTCCATGTTCATGGGAGCAGGGCCGGAACTGCACGGATACACGGAATGGGGTTCAAAAACGCCGGAATTACCTTCGCGCGTGATAGCAAAAAACAAAATCTTCCCAACCGTATTTCAACTGTTAAGAGATGAAAGGCCGAATGTAGAAATCGGTTGTATTTACGACTGGGACGGGATAAAATATCTGGTGGATACGCTATCGCTCAACTACTACGGGCAATCACCCGATTATAATGTGATACCGGAAGGTTTGTGCGACATGGCCGTCAAATATATTACCGGTAAAAAGCCGGTATTTGCTGCAATCATATTTGACGAACCCGACCATATCGGACATCAGGCGGGTCACGACACACCCGAATACTACGCGACCCTCACACGGCTCGACGGATATATCGGTAAAATCATCGAAGCGGTAAAAAAAACCGGCTTTTACGATGAAACCATTTTCATCATCACATCCGATCATGGAGGAATAAACAAAGGGCACGGAGGTAAAACCATGCCGGAAATGGAAACACCGTTTATCATCAGCGGTAAAAATATAAAAAGGGGATTGCTTTTCGACGAAAGTATGATGCAGTTCGACATTGCATCGACGATTGCCTGCATTTTTGAATTGAAACAACCGCAAGTATGGATTGGGCGTCCAATGACTCAAGTTTTTAAATAGCACACCGAAAATCCCTATGAAAACAGAACAGATATTAGCTTCCTTAGAAGCAAAACATCCCGGAGAAAAGGAATACATGCAAGCCGTCAAGGAAGTTTTGACGAGTATAGAAGATGTATACAACGAACATCCGGAATTTGAAAAAGCAAAAATAATAGAACGGCTTGTCGAACCCGACCGAATCATCACCTTTCGTGTCCCCTGGGTCGACGATAAGGGGGAAATTCACGTAAACCTCGGCTACCGTGTGCAATTCAACAATGCCATAGGCCCTTATAAAGGAGGATTACGCTTCCACGCTTCGGTGAACTTGTCGATTCTGAAATTCCTGGCCTTCGAGCAGACGTTTAAAAATGCGCTTACCACGCTGCCCATGGGTGGGGGGAAAGGCGGCTCGGATTTCTCCATACGGGGACGGAGCGATGCCGAAATCATGCGTTTCTGCCAGGCGTTCATGTTGGAATTGTGGCGCAATATCGGCCCCGACACGGATGTCCCGGCGGGAGACATCGGCGTAGGAGGACGTGAAATAGGCTATTTATACGGCATGTATAAAAAACTCGCCCGCGAGAATACCGGGACGATTACCGGCAAAGGGCTTGAATACGGAGGCTCTATTCTGCGTCCCGAAGCAACCGGCTTCGGAGGTTTATATTTTGTCGGCAGGATGATGCAGGAGCACGGGATGGAGTTGAAAGGCAAGACAATCGCCCTGTCCGGCTTCGGGAACGTGGCCTGGGGCGCGGCGATCAAAGCTGTGGAGCTTGGCGCCAAAGTCGTCACTATCTCCGGACCTGACGGGTACATATACGATCCGGACGGCATCTGCGGGGAAAAAATTGATTACATGCTCGAACTTCGCGCTTCCGGCGAAGATATCGTCGCTCCCTATGCCGACAAATTCGGCAACGCCGGATTTGTCGCCGACAAACGTCCGTGGGAGCAGAAGGCTGATATCGCTCTGCCCTGCGCTACGCAAAACGAACTCGACGCTTCCGACGCGGACATGCTGATACAAAACGGCGTAAAATGTGTAGCGGAGATATCAAATATGGGGTGCACTGCCGAAGCTGTAGATTTATTCCTGCATAACAAAATATTATTTGCCCCCGGCAAAGCCGTTAACGCGGGAGGAGTGGCAACGTCGGGACTTGAGATGACGCAAAACTCCATGCACATATCATGGACGCCCGACGAAGTCGACGGCAGGTTACACCGGATCATGAGCGATATCCATCGCCAATGTGTGGAATACGGACGCGAAGGTGATTATATAAACTATGTGAAAGGCGCTAACATTGCCGGATTTATGAAAGTCGCGAAGGCAATGATGGCACAAGGCGTAGTGTGACAAATTCACTTTCGTACCTTACCCGGATTTTTAGCGATAAAATCCTTCCAGCCGGAATATGTTTTATCAAATTTCGGCCTGTCGGTCTCCAGATAATGGCAAAAAGCGGCGGCAAGCCCGTCGGTCGCATCAAGTTGCGGCAACATATTTTCATCCGGGATGTGCAATATCCGTTGCAGCATCCCGGATACCTGTTCTTTCGACGCCTGCCCGTTACCCGTTATCGCCATTTTTATTTTTAAGGGCGCGTATTCACAGATAGGGATATTGCGATGAAGAGCGGCCGCTATCGCAACCCCTTGTGCACGCCCCAGCTTCAGCATGCTCTGTACGTTTTTCCCGAAAAACGGCGACTCAATGGCGAGTTCATCCGGATAATACGAATCAATAAGCTGTATAACGCGGTCAAATATATGTTGAAGGCGAAGATAATGATTATCAAACTTATTCAACTTCAGCACCCCCATCGTTTCAATATACGGAGTTTTAGCTTCTACGCGTAAAACGCCGTATCCCATGATAATCGTTCCGGGATCGATACCCAATATAATTCTTTCCTTATTCATCAAAACCTGCTTGTTACAAACAATAAACCGTCTTCAGATAATCGAATCCATTCATAGAGACTTCATCCGACATTTTATCAACGACAAATGTATATGAAATTTTCGACATTCCACACAGACCGATAAAAATGTCCTGCGAAATTTATAGAATAAAGGTAACGATTATTTATTACATAAACCAATTTTCATCTGATCCAAATACCTCCCGTATCAGGTAAAGAGTGCATTGATGCTTTTAAGTATCACCTTATACCGACCACATGTTATTTTTTTCTCCGTGCCAAGTTGAGTTAAGATTTTCAAGCGCATGCGGATGAAAAAACGTTTTTTTACAGAGGGAACGCACTCAAAAAAATCAATAGCACCTCAAAAAAAGATTTAGCCAAAAATCCTGTAAACAGCAACCGGGCGCATAAAGGAAATCTTCCGTCGATTGCGTTTTGACTGCTATGCAAAACGAGTAATCCGAGTAGGGTAAACAGGCCACGAATACATGGACTTTGAGGACTTCGCCCGTCTCACGTTCCATGTATTCCAGCTTGTCGCCCGCGAAGT
>JAITBC010000391.1 GCA_031283785.1 Tannerella sp.
CTTACCGGTTATAAATCTCATGTAATCAAAGATTATTTTTTGAACTATTATACACGGTATTCCGACATTACAGTTGATATGGCGAATAATGCCGTTGAAATCCATAATCATCGGAATGAACCATGGAAAGTCACGATGCTCTATACCGGACAGGATACAATGACCGGTGGAAGACTTTTGAGAGCCAGAGAATTTTTGAATGATGAACCGTTTATGCTTACCTATGGCGACGGAGTGGGTGACATTAATATTGCCAAACTTCTGGCCTCGCATAAAGAAGCCCGCAAGATAGTGACAGTAACCTCCGTTCAACCTCAAGGGAAATTCGGTGCGCTATCTTTCGGGAATGATGGAACAGTTCTATCATTTACGGAAAAGCCAAAAGGAGATGGAGCCTGGATTAACGGCGGTTTTTTCGTCATGGAAAGCGATATATTCAAGTATCTTGAGAATGGAGATGAAACGATTCTGGAAAAAGAATCAATGCAAAATCTTGCACAGGCTGGACAGTTGCAAGCATATAAACATACCGGTTTTTGGCGGTCGATGGATACGTTGAAAGACAAAAATGATTTGAATGCGCTATGGATGAGTGGGAAAGCCCCATGGGCGACGTGGTTGATACAAGATACAGACCAATCGGTAATGTGAATTAAATATGGAATTTTCTTTGTATAAAGGCAAAAAAATTTTTGTCACCGGACATACAGGATTCAAAGGTTCATGGCTATGCTTGTTGCTGCATGAATTGGGCGCCGAAGTGTATGGATATGCGCTGAATCCACCAACGATCCCTTCTCTCTACGAGGTCGCAAAAGTTGATGAAATAGTAACTTCGCATATCGCCGATGTAAGGGATTTCAATACGTTGAGTGACACCCTGTCAGCCATACGGCCCGATATAGTATTTCATCTGGCAGCCCAACCTTTGGTGCGCGATTCGTATAAGAATCCGGTAGATACGTATGACATTAATGTAATGGGTACGGTTAATTTGCTGGAAGCTGTCCGCCATACCAAATCCATAAGGGCAGTGGTCAACGTAACTACCGACAAATGTTACGAAAACAGGGAATGGCTGTGGGGATATCGCGAAAATGAACCCATGGGAGGATACGATCCGTATTCAAACAGCAAAAGCTGCTCAGAGTTGGTAACGTCGTCCTTTCGCCGTTCGTTTTTCAATCCGGCAGACTATGGCAAAACGCATCGTCTGGCGCTGGCTTCGGCGCGTGCGGGAAATGTGATCGGAGGAGGAGACTGGGCGGAGGATCGTTTGATTCCCGATTTTATTCGTGCTATCGGGCATGGAGAAAGGGTAAAAATCCGTAATCCACATGCTATCCGCCCGTGGCAGTATGTTTTGGAACCGTTGTCTGGTTATCTGGCGCTGGGAGCAAAATTATACACCGAAGGAGCAACATTTGCGGAAGGATGGAATTTTGGTCCTAATGATTCGGATACAAAAACAGTGGAATGGATTGCTGATAAAATATGCGAGGTATGGGGCGAAAATGCTTTTTATGAGATAGATCCCCATCCACAACCACACGAAGCCACTTATCTTAAACTAGATTGTTCGAAAGCAAAATCACGACTGGGATGGTATCCGAAATGGCATATTGATACGGCCATTAACCGGATTGTGGAATGGACAAAGGCATATCAGCAGGGCGCAGATATGCGTTCATACTGCAACGAACAGATTCGGGAGTATTTTTCATAAAAAATTAAACACCAACATCAAATGGATTTACAAAGTTTACGTCAGGAAATTATCACAAAGACAATCGAGTATTATCAGCTTAAATTTGCTCAACAAAAATTTATTCCGGGCAAAACCCGTGTGAATTATGCAGGAAGGGTTTTTGACGAAAAGGAGTTGATCAATGCTATTAATGCATCACTTGATTTTTGGCTTACGGAAGGGCGTTTTTCGGAAGAATTTTCAGAGAAAATTTCCGATTTTCTGGGAGTTGAGCATGTGATGCTCACTAATTCGGGTTCATCAGCTAATTTGCTGGCTTTTTCGGCTTTGACTTCCGAAAAATTAGGCTGCCGGCGTCTGAAATCCGGCGAAGAAGTGATAGCCGTAGCCGCAGGATTTCCGGCAACCGTCGCTCCGATCATACAATACGGCCTGATTCCCGTGTTTGTTGATGTGGATATCCCTACCTATAATATTGACCCGGAAGAATTAGAGAAGGCTATCACGCCCAAAACCAAGTGCATTTTCCTGGCGCATACGTTGGGCAATCCTTTTCATCTGGACGTGGTGATGGAACTGGCCGAAAAACATCATCTTTGGGTGATCGAAGACAATTGTGACGCTTTCGGAAGCAAGTATAGGGGACGGTATACCGGCACATTCGGTCATCTTTCAACACTATCTTTCTATCCGGCCCATCATATTACCACAGGCGAAGGCGGAGCCGTCATTACGCCTGACCCCCAGTTGTCCAAAATCGTGAGGGCTTTCCGCGACTGGGGACGCGACTGCTATTGTGCCGGAGGCGAGAATAATACGTGTGGCAAACGGTTCTCGCAGGTATTGGGGAAATTACCTTCCGGTTACGATCATAAATACGTTTATTCCGAAGCAGGCTATAATTTAAAAATGACCGACTGGCAGGCTGCAATAGGTTCGGCACAGATTGACAAGTTACCCTCGTTCTGCAATCAGCGTAAGACAAATTTCAAGAAGCATGCGAGCATACTGTCCAAATATCCCAATTATTTCATCTTGCCGGAAGCTACGGAAAATGCCGACCCGTCATGGTTTAGCTTTATCGTTACCCTGAAAGACGGAACGCCTTTTACCCGTGACGAACTGACAGCATTTTTAAACAACAAACTCATCGAGACACGTAATCTTTTTGCAGGAAACATGACGAAACAACCGGCATTTGCCGGTAAAAATTTCCGTATAGCAGGCAAATTGACTCGTACGGAAAAGATTATGAACGATACGTTTTTCCTTGGAACATATCCCGGATTAACCGACGAAATGTTCGAGTATATCGAATGTGTTTTGGACGAGTTTCTGAGAAACAAAATATGATATGGTTTATAACTTTATAAGCCTTGCCAAGTTTATATGGAATTTAGCGATGACTCAAGCGGAATTATTGATTTTAATATTAATCCTTGGTAGCCTAAAATGCCGGTAAAAAAATATAACGCTAAAGTCGTATCTATTCAGAATCGTGCGAAAGGAATATATACGCTTGAATTTAGTTCAGAAAAAAGATTCAGGTACTCTCCGGGAGAGTTTCTGCATCTGGCACTGGATGAATATGATCCTTCGGGAGCATGGCCGGAATCGCGTTGCTTTTCCATGCAAACAAGCCCGGAAGATAAAAACATAAAAATCACATACGCCGTTAAAGGCCGGTTTACGCAACGAATGGAGCAGGAACTCTCAGTCGGCAAATCCGTCTGGTTGAAATTACCCTTTGGCGATTTGTTTACGCAGGAACACAGCAAAAACGATGCGGTTTTCATTGCCGGTGGAACAGGCATAACGCCATTCCTGTCGCTGTTTACCGACAAGTCGTTCTCGCAGTATGGCAATCCGGCGTTATATCTCGGCTTCCGGAACAGAAATTTGCATTTTTACCAAAGCGAACTGAGAAAAGCCAACCAGCTAAATCCGGGATTACAAATGACCTTTTTTTATCAGGACACAGATGGAATCATTAGTATGGAACGGATTTACGCCTTACATTCCGCCGGCGCCGGTTCTTTTTTCATCTCCGGCCCACCGGAAATGATCCGGAGCGTCAAGCAATATCTGCTGGACAAAGCCGTGAATGAAAACAGGATAAAAACAGATAATTGGGAATAGCATGACCGATTACGGAGCGCAGGAAGATAAAAAACTCCGGGAATTAACGTTGAAAGACAAAACCGCAAAAGGTTTTTTCTGGGGAGGCTTAAGTAATATCATCCAGCAAATTATCGGAATGCTTTTTGGTATTGTGATTGCACGTATACTGTCACCTGGTGATTACGGATTAGTAGCAATGTTAACAATATTCACGGCTATTGCAAATACGCTTACGGAAAGCGGATTTTCTTCTGCATTAATTAATCGTAAAACAGTAGAATATAAAGATTATAACGCCGTATTCTGGTTTAGCGCCTTTACAGGTATGGGCGTATATATTATTTTTTTTTTCGCAGCCCCGTTAATTGCCCGGTTTTATAATCAG
>JAITBC010000024.1 GCA_031283785.1 Tannerella sp.
ACAGTGGGGTTATAACCGTGACGGAGAAGAACTGCCACAAATTAATATGGGCATGGTTTGCAGTCGGGAGAGTGGACTTCCTTTTTTCTACAATACCTTTCCGGGCAGCATCGTTGACGCAGGCACAATAAAAAATACGCTTAAATATATGGAAGAATATAAATTACAGAATTTTACACTTATCATGGTTTATCAAATTTATTGCGCTGATTATTTACATGCAAATAACGCAAGTCATGAGAAACAAATCACTTTCTTCATAGATTATGAATTTTGAACTATTAATAGATGAATGGCAGAAGAAAACGTCCCCCGGTTGCAATCAGTATAAAAAACGGCTTTTAGCGGAATTTAAAACGGCTTTTAGCGGATGCTTCCGAAGCGCTGTTCACGGGGACAAGTGTGAAGCCCCATTTATAATCGCGGTTTGCCGGCAATGAATAAGCAGGTTCGGGACGGGCGCCCCAGCTGTTATAGCCTGCCACACCCTGCTGCTTCATATCGACGCACACCTCCACAAAATTACGCGGCGAGATATTGTTGATATGGGTCTGGCGGCGTAATTTGTTTTTTGCTTTCGTCTCGTCGCGATCTCTTATCATCTCCGGCGATAAATTATTCCACTGACGCGGTATATCCGTATATTCTTCATCATCAAAATCCTCTGTCGAATTACGCAAAGCATTAAATTCCATGAGGCTATCCGCCACGATAAGTAATCCCTTGCCCTTTCCGGCGGTCAGCGACAGCCAGCGGGTATCGCAGTGGTGGCCGTTTTCCTGCGGACGAACATACGGGAAGTACAAGTCCTCTGCCTTTGCCTGATACAAACCGACGAGCGTGCCGTTTTTCCTGTCCCAATAGTTTTCTTCCGGGCCGCGACCGAAATAATGAACCGTATTCATCGTAACGGGCAGGCGGAAACGCACTCCGATACGCGGCACATTCTGTTTAGACGCACCTCTACGCGCAGCCTCCATACCCGGCGAAAACGTTGCCGTACGCGTCGCTTCCGATATTTCCGTTTCCGTTGCGCTCATTTCCGTTGAAGTGAAATGAACGGATACATTAACGATTCCATCGGGATATATCTTATATCCGACAATATACAGATTGCCGGCAGGTAGCAGGTACGTCACTTTCAGCAGTGCGTTTTCACCGTCCATAGAGACGGAGGCGTCCGTTACATGAAAATTCCGGCTGCTTTGCTTCCATATCTGTTCACGCTCCGGCATACCGTTGCCGTAGTCGTTATCACTGGGGCCGCGCCAGAAGTTTGGCTGTATACCGAATCCTTCATTAAAATATTCCGTCTTGCCGACTTTATACGAAGTAACAAGTCCGATTTTCCTGTCAAAAACAAAATTCAATTTCGACGACGACACAACAATATTATCCCCTTCTTCCGACACCCGAAGCTTTGCTCCGCTAACCTTATATGTCTTTTGGGATACATTGCCCGATATCTTGAACTGGTCGCAAGCTATTTCATAGCCGGCAGGGATCAAGGCGTCATTTCCATTTGTAATAACCGAGAAATTCAGGAAATATTCGCTTGAAGCATCACCTGCGACAAATGATTCATATTCAAAAGTATTTATCACTTCCGACCGCTGAGGCAAAATATTAACCGGCAACACCTTCTCCCGCACCACTTTACCGTCTTTCAGCAGTCGGCATATGATATTATACCGATGATCAAGCGAAGTAAAATAAAACCGGTTTGTTATGCGTACTTTACCCGTAGCAGCGTCAATAAGTTCAATGCCGACATTCTGATAAGCATATTTCACTTCCGCCATAGCGGGATGAGGCGTACGGTCGGGGCTAACCAGCCCGTTACACAGGAAGTTCCCGTCGCTCGGCATGTCAACGCCATAGTCGCCGCCGTAGGCCCAGAACGACCGTCCGGATTCGTCTTTTTTTAGTAATCCCTGATCTACCCAGTCCCAGATGAATCCGCCCTGCAGATTCGGATATTTATAAATTGCCTTCCATTGATCCCAGAGGTTCCCGGACGAATTACCCATCGCATGCGAATATTCCGATGGCGCAACCGGACGGTCGCTACCCATTCTGCCTGTACGCTCCAGCCACTCCGCGCTCGGATACTGAGGTACATACATGTCGGTATTCCATTCCCACAGGGCGCGTTCATAGTTGACGGGACGGTTCATACCGTCTTTTTCTTTGTTTTTGATATACAGATATGTCTGATAAAAATTATATCCGTTACCGGCTTCATTACCAAGCGACCAGATCGTCAGCGACGGATGATTTTTATTACGCTCGTACATATTCACCGTACGATCCATGTGAGGAATAAGCCATTCGGGATTATTGCCCAGCGAACCGCCTTTTCGCAGGTCATAGTACATACCGTGCGATTCAATATTCGCTTCATCATAAACATATAAACCGTATTCATCGCACAATTCATAAAAACGACGGCTTTGCGGATAATGGGACAGGCGAACGGCATTCAGATTGTTTTGCTTCATAATCTCAAAGTCGCGGCGCATAAGGTTTTCCGTCACATAATGTCCCGTTTGTTCGTTGTGTTCATGGATGTTAACGCCTTTGAACTTGACAGGCTGTCCGTTAAAAAGCAGTACCGTATAGTTTCTGCCGTTTTCACTTTTCCGGTCTATTTCTTTAATTTCGATACGGCGGAAACCGACCGTATAAGGTACGACTTCACTTATCCCGCCATCTGTTTTAACCGTTATCAGCAAACGGTAAAGATTCGGATTCTCGGCGCTCCACGGCAACACGTTCTCCAGCGTTTTACGGAACAAAAACGTCTGTAACGACCCGGCGGAAACCCATAAATCTCCCTCTGCAGATACAACAGGCATCCCCTTACCGTCCAGCAACTCATAAGCGACGGTAATGTTTTTCGCCATCTCCTTATAATTTTTGACGTCGACGGCAAGGGAGAGTAAACCATCCGTATAACGATCGTCAAGCGTGGATATCACGCGGAAATCGTTCACGGCAACCTTCGGCTGAGACCAGAGGTACACATCGCGTTCGATACCGCTTATGCGCCAGAAATCCTGACATTCGAGATACGACCCCGTACTCCAGCGAAATATTTTCAACGTAACCGTATTTTGCCCTGTCTGTAAATATTCATTGATAAGAAACTCGGCCGGATTCTTGGAATCTTCGCTATATCCGACCTCCTTACCGTTAATATATACATATAAACCGGATTTCGCCCCGCCGATATGAAGGTAAATATCGCGCCCGTCCCAGTTTTCGGGAACATCAAAATCGCGCCGGTACACTCCCGCAGGATTAGCTTCGGGGAGTAACGGCGGCTGCGGATCGCGTGCCTTAAACTCATAACCGTGATTCGTATAGATAGCGACGCCGTATCCCTGAACTTCCCAATTACCCGGAACAGTAATATCTTTCCATGATGATACATCGGCAGCAGTCGACGTTATATCGGGCGGCAAATTTTTATGCGAGTCCACAAAGAAAAACTTCCACGTCCCGTTCAATGACTTGTAAAAAGGACTTTTTTCGAAAACCGAAGTCAATGCCTCTTTACGGTCTGCAAAACTCATAAACTCGGTTCGTGGCCTCTCCTTGTTAACAGCTACTTCCCGCACATCCTGCCAGTATGGTTTTTCCGGCGACTGTGCCGGAACATTATTGTTACACACGAATGTATACAATAAAGCAAATATCCACTTTTTTTTCATAAATATATATTTTAAAGGTCGTTTTTCAATTTAAAACGGCAAAACTACATGAAATTTTCGGATTTCCATGTACGCACGAATGAAAAAAGTTTTCGTCGCGCGCCTTTTTCCGGCAAAAGACCGCATTAATTTTGTTAAAACAAACAAAATATATAATTTTGCAGAAAAAACATAACGATATAATTATGATTTCGATTGAAGGATTAACCGTCGAGTTCGGCGGTTTTACATTATTAGATAATATCTCTTTTGTAGTCAACAAAAAAGACCGTATCGCTCTTGTCGGAAAAAACGGCGCCGGCAAATCTACGCTGATGAAAATCATCGCGGGGATGCAAACACCTACAAACGGCGTCGTCAGTGTCCCAAAAGATACAAGTATCGGATACCTGCCGCAGCAAATGCAACTGTCGGATACGCGGACGGTCATGGAAGAAACGGAACAGGCTTTTGAATATATTCATGATACGGAACAAGAGATAAATAGCCTCAATACGGAACTATCCGAACGTACGGACTACGACACGGACGCTTTCCGAACACTTATCGACCGTGTGACGCTGTTGACCGAACGCTTTCAGATGATAGGCGGAACAAACTATCATGCGGAACTTGAGCGTACGTTGCTCGGGCTGGGTTTTATACGCAGCGATTTCGACCGTCTGACGTCGGAATTCAGCGGAGGGTGGAGAATGCGTATCGAATTGGCAAAACTTCTGCTCAAACGTCCGGATGTTATGCTTCTCGACGAACCGACAAATCATTTAGATATCGAATCCATCCAGTGGCTGGAAAATTTTATTGCCACGCAGGCTAACGCCGTCATACTCGTATCGCACGACCGGGCATTTATAAACAACACCACCCGGCGTACGCTCGAAATAGAACTCGGACATATTTACGACTATAAAGTAAAATACAATGAATACGTCGTTCTTCGGAAAGAACGGCGCGAACAGCAGACGCGCGCGTATGAAAACCAGCAAAAAATGCTCGCCGATACCGAAGCTTTTATTGAACGTTTTCGCTACAAAGCCAGCAAAGCCATACAGGTACAATCGCGAATAAAACAACTTGAAAAAATTGAACGTATCGAAATCGATGAAGAAGATAATACGCTGTTACGCCTGAAATTCCCGCCGGCGCCACGTTCCGGGTCCTATCCGTTGATAATCGAAAATCTGGCGAAGCGGTATGGCGACCACCTCGTTTTTGCCGAAGCTACTTTTACAATTAACAGGGGCGACAAAATTGCCTTTGTCGGGAAAAACGGAGAAGGAAAATCAACGCTTGTCAAATGCATCATGAACGAAATCACAGACTGCGAAGGAACGCTTAAAACAGGCCATAACGTAAAGATCGGATATTTCGCACAGAACCAGGCACAGTTGCTGGACGAAAACAAGACCGTCTTCGAAACCGTCGACTATGTCGCGCAAGGCGATATCCGCACAAAAATACGCGACATACTCGGAGCTTTCATGTTCGGCGGCGAGGCTTCCGATAAAAAGGTGAAAGTGCTGTCAGGCGGCGAAAAAAGTCGCCTCTCGATGATACGCCTGCTGCTCGAACCGGTCAACCTGCTTATACTCGACGAACCGACGAACCACCTGGATATGCGCTCGAAAGATGTCCTCAAGAGCGCACTTCTGGATTTCGACGGTACGGTCATCGTCGTATCGCACGACCGGGAATTTCTCGACGGCCTCGTCGGCAAAGTATACGAATTCGGCAACCAACGGATACGGGAACACCTTGGCGGAATATACGATTTCCTCGAATACAAAAAAATCGAAAACCTCCGGGAACTCGAACGTAAAACCGCCGCCGGCAGCGCAAAAAATAACAGTAAAAACCGTATTTTCGAAAATGAAGGAAATGACCACCGTCGTGAAACGATTTATGAACATAATGACGAAAAACCCGGTGACGAACCGGATTCCCACGGCAACAAAACCACCAACAGTGACGAACCGGATTCCCACGGCAACAAAACAGCCCACGGTGAGGCTGCCGGACAAGCGGCAGGAATCTTGACGGCCGCCAGGCCCTCATACGAAGAACAAAAAGAACAGATGCGCCTCGTCCGCAAATTAGAAAAAACGGTTGCCCAAACCGAACAACAGATCACCGAAACAGAAACGAAGATCGCCCTGCTCGAAGCCCGAATGGCAACAGCGGAAGGATCTGCCGATGCGTCGTTATATACCGAATATGAAAAATCGAAAAAAGAACTTTCAGCCGCTCTGGACAAGTGGGAAGAAGCTACCGGAGCATTGGAAACGAAAATGTCGCAGACGAAATCAAACCATGCTCGGCGCGAAGATGAATAAATCCCTTCACGCCGCCGTCATATTTTTTTACGGTGTTGTTAAATTAAGATAGATAGTTCATTATTAAGTTTCAAAAATAATAAAGTGAGAGATTTTTCTATCATGTGTGCAGCTTTGGAGTAACATAACCCCTTCCTTTTAAGTCGGGC
>JAITBC010000089.1 GCA_031283785.1 Tannerella sp.
TACAGAAGAAACAGGAGGGGATGAAAAAGGGGAAGAAAAAGGATATTTTTAGCTGAAAAAAAAGTACAAAGAAAATGGAATAACTGGAAAATCAGCGATAAACGAATAAACTGCAATACAAGACAGAATAATTTTGCGTTTCCTAACAAAGACTGATAATAAAGAGCTTAATTGAGATTTTGACTAAATCAGTTAAAATAGCATTTTAATATTCCGTTAACATAATTTTAAGACAAAGGTAACAGCAAAAGAGGATTTATTGCAAATACTTTGTTATCAATTATTGATATTTTCCAATGCACCTGCAAAAGCAAAAAGAAATAGCTTAAAGAAACATCCGGAATGATTATAATAATAGTAAATTACAAAGATTTATGTTGATTGCAGTGAACGCCTGAACCAGCGAATCAAGGGAGAAAAAACAGGGAAGAATAACACATACAAACATTAGCATATCAATTGATAAGACCTTACCTGCCACCGGAACAACGGAGGAAATGTTAATATAGTATTATGTTCGGATAATAAAGTACCATATGGAACACAGATGACACGGATGAAATAGATTAAACGGATAAGATTCACCCGTACACATCCGTGCTATCCGTGTCATCTGCGTTCCATAATTTTTTAATTGATAAATATGGAAATAAAACTTACGGCAGGGAAATCGACTTTTATTTCATCATTTACTATTTTATAATTTTTCACTTTTTCCATACCTTGCCGGCTATTTGTTATGTAAACCGTTACTTCTGCATTTTTTGTAACAGGTAATCCCTTTATGACAGCCGAACGCGCCGCCCCGTTATTAACGGCATGCACCACGTATTGCTTTTTAACTATATTGCCGAAAACAGCCGGATTGACATCGTTGCGCGAGCAGGTAAACGGTATGGAAAACGAATGTTCGGGAGTAGCTGCAAGTTGTTTTAAGTTCCAGAACCGTTGTGTCGGGCGGAGCGGGCCGGTGGAATTATATATCCCGTCTCCCCACAGAATTGAATAGTCGGATGTAAGTTGCCACTGCAAAATAGACAGCGGCTGACAGATGGCGCTTATGCGCGTATATAAATTGATTTCATACAGGGCAAACGTTTCTTCGGCAAAAATCTGCGAATACCGGTGAGCAGCGGCATCCGTACTTCCCTCTCCGATAATAAGCGGAACATTGATTTGGCGGGCAGCCCAAGCCCATTTATTCAACGTTTGGTCATCGCATCCACGCCATGAATGGAACGAAACGGCATAAATATACGGATAAGTGGCAGGGTCATTCAGCGCAGGGAGTATAAAATCGAATGTAGTAGCATCCGAATTATCGCCAAGCAACAGTTTGGTCGATAATCCCCGTGATGCAAAATAGGCTCCTAATGTTTTGATAAGGTAGGCATGTTGTTCGGGCGTATGATACACGTCAATACCTATATCAGATTCATTGAACGAAAAGGCTGTCGCTTCCACTCCGTATATATTTTTCAATGCAACTAAGTAATCTGCTATTGACTTATATATCTGTTCCTGTTTATAAATAAGCAGCCTTTGTGCGGCAACCCCTCCGAACCCGCGCGGATAGGCAGGATCGATAGCCCATGCAGGAGGAAACCATGCGCTTACAATCACCGGCATTCCGAGCGATTTGAGCCGTTGAGCCATTTTCATGGCATTCTCCACCTGCGGATTGATATGGCCGTTTAGCACCTCTTGCAACGGATCGGATTTTTCATCCGGCTGCCAGCTATACAAGGGCATTTCAACACGCCCAAAAGCAACCCGCATGTTTGTAAGGCAATAATCTATGACTTTCGGGTCGTTTTGTGGATTCTGTAAACGGAAATTGCCTCCTAATCCCAAAAATTCACGTCCGGGATTTTTTGGATCCACAACAATATCAACCGGCGCGGTATCTATATCCCCTGCGGCCGTAATCGTGAAATGCAAAGAAGCAGCCTGTCCTTTTTGCACATTCTTTCCGGCTATTTCTATATATAAATCGGTAGGCCCGTTGGGTACTCTGAAGCCGCCCCACCCTCCAAAAGCGGCAAAAGGATTCGGGCGTTTCTTTTCAAAGGCAACAACTGCTTTGTCGAAGTCCAGCGCCAATTGCTGTCCGTCCCCTTTTACAAAGATACGTTTATCGGATATTTCCAACGTTTTTTCCTCATAATATTTGGCCGGGAGCAAGAGCCGGAAATATACGCCGCTTACTTCGAGCGTCGTATCCGATTGCATTTCGATGGCAATATCTGCCATACCTTTGCTTTTCTCAGTAACTGTCTGTTTGAAGTGGATCCTGTCAATAGCCGTCGTAACCGTTTGGGATTTGCCTTCGCGCGTGTACATCGGGTTTTGGAGTTCTTTCCCGGTCAATTCCGTTTTTGTTCCGTCTTTATCAGCGACTACGAGGAATGATTCAAAATCAATCAACTGTCCGTCTATACGAATACCGGTTATATTGCCCCAGGCCATTACTTCGGGTTGTGCCAAAGCAGGCGATGAAAACGCTACCCAAAGTGCGATGAATAGTAAAAAATTTTTTTTCATAGTTATAAAATTTATAAATTGTTAAATTGTCAATCAATAGTCAATTGTAAATTGTCAATTGTATTTCCCTGCGCTTCTTGCTTCGGCACAGAAAGTATTAAACTCAAATGTCTGGTCGTGCGTCATGCCATGGCAGGTACCGCAGTCGTGCATCGTTTTTGTGTTGAACAGCAAGATACCCTGTATCCCTTGCGAGCGCATTTCAATCCATGACATCAGGTACACCCCGTCCCTGATTTTTACATATTTGCATGGGAAACTACCCATTACGCCCACTTCCGAATTTTGAAAAATAGCAAATGAAAATGACTCGGTGGTTGTGTAATAGTGCTGTGAAGCAACTTCATCGCTATATTCCCACGTATATGAACGTCCAAGCAACTCATCTGTGAATTGATGGCGGTGTTTCGAGGGCGTAATGCCGTCCGTTTTGATAATGCCAAAGAACCACTGCTGACGGGGATCACGGGGATTTTTCTCATCGTCAAAAGTGGAACGAATACAAGTTACAAGTCCGTTTTTCAGGTCAATCGCATACTGTAAGCCATCCATCGGGCAATCACTGTCGGTGGTGTGAGCAAAAAACACCAGCTGGTCATCCATCTCAAAAGCGTCGTATCGCTCCGATTTCCATTCGCCTGCACCTTCACGGAAACGCATGCTGAAATCTTCGCCGATTTCGTAGTCCCAAGTTGTTTTATCGTCAAATATAACCGTAAATGTCCGGTTATCGAGCAATTTGGAATGTTCCAGCATTTTTTTCTCTTTGCCTTGGCCTTCAAATGCACCTTTCCATGCCTTTGTTTTGACAGCTACTTCCTTCACTTCTTCAAGCGTCATCGGTTTGGTCAAATCCAACGGGCGATAGAGAAATCTCATGCCTTTGATTATTGGAAATTCCACAGGAATCCTCATAAATTCAGGGATTGCAGAAAGCAATTTCCGGTTGGATTCGCCAATTGCGCCAAATGCGGCCACCTGTCCGCGAATGACGCCTGTATCGGCATAGAGTTGATTGATAAATTTGTCCTGCGCATCAAAACCGAGTCGCACGCCGATTTTTTTCAGGGTGTAAAGGTCGATAACATCCAATACAAATTCACCACTGAATTCTACTTCCACACGCGAATAAAGCCAATGGCGGTCGTCGAGTTCGTAATAGTCAGTTGGGTAGCAAAATGTTTGCAGTGAACCTTCCGGCACGGACGCCGAATAATTATACGAGCCGAACAGCGTCAGTTCGTCAGACCATTGCATTACTTTTCCTGTCAGTCGTTTTGTGGCTTTATGGCGGTGGCCGGAAACATCACTGCTTGCAATAACGCCTGTTGAAATATAGCGTTGAAATTCGCGCGGCGGCAGTGCCTGGTTAAAATAACTATCCCCGCAAAGCCATGTTTCAAACACGGTGGAGCGTTGTGTGCGCTCATCAACAACGGCGGCAAAGAAAGTGAGCGTATTATTGTCTTTGCGCCAAACATTCAGTGTAATATCGTTTAAGCGCATACATGCTGCACCCTCAGGCACAATCAGCAATGTGCTGTCGTCAAGCGTGAGCGTATAGCCGGGGCTTTTTTCGCTGTTGGCAAAGGTAAGCGGATTCGCTCCAACTATATCAGTTACCTGTTGAGGGGTAAGGTTGGTATATTGAAACATAAAGTCGGCTACAATTTCTTCGCGCGACAGCTTTTTTTGTTCCTCGCAAGCGGTTACAAAGACCGCTGTAGCAAAAGCGAACAACACAACCGGCAAAAACATTTTTTTCATGGTCTATTTCTGTTTTTAGATGAACTATTCCCAACCGGTGGCTGCCATATATTCAGTCATAAAGCCCAATGCTTCGATTTCGTGAATCTGTCCGTCGCGAATTTTGAAAATATGCGCGGCAGGCAGGTCAAAAGCAGGCATATTCAACATTTCGCGAATGGTAACATCGGGCATATTATAAATCGGGAAAGTTTTTTTCAGCATCGAATGACGGAAGTGCGAAAATCCGATAGCCAGCCCTGTGGTTGGGTCAACAGCAAATACCCTCACATTGTCAATATCATCAATATAGTCCATCATGTTGGTGTTCAATTGCGGTACGGTTTTCAAGGCGCTGTAATTAGGGCTCTCGTCCGTTTCGCTGTCAGGGATGCCGCTGTTGCTTGCCGGAGAGCCATTTTCGCGGCGGGCGCAGTCGTCTGCTATGGGCGACAGGTAGCCGTTGTCCATTATCAACGCATCATAGTAAGAGTAGGCGATTCCCACCATTTCATACCTTTTCATCCGTTGTTTTTCCGGAACGACAGCAAGAATACCGGGGCGAACAGTTTGCAGATTTTTCATGTTTTTCTGTTCCATATACCTAACGACCAAGTGCTCGGCTTCATTGATATAACCGTCGTCATTGATTTTAAGACGAACGGCTATCATGATAGGTCTTTCGTTTTCTTCCATCATTCCTATAAAACCGACTTCTCTAACGGCCGGATCGGGAACGTAGATTTTGAAAGAAGAAGGAACAGCCGAAGCAGTTTGCCAAAGCCCTTCGCCAATGGGCTTGGCATCAACGTTTTCTACAAACCGGACATTTATAGCAAACGGTATTTGGCTTGGGTCATGTGCAACAAGCGCCTTGAAGTAGTTGTCCACAAGTTCAATCAGGCATTGCCGGTCGGTACATTTCAAAGGTTCCCGAGGGGGCGCCATGAACGGGAACTGGGCATGGCTTGCTACATTACAAGCAAATACCAACAAAGAAATAATAATTATCCTCTTCATTTTTTCAGTTTATAAGTTTTATTTACGAAATCAATTTTATCTACAGTAACGCTGTGTTCATTATTGTAGATTGCTTCCACAGCAGGATTTGTGGACGGGAAGTTGAAAACAGGCGGTGCCGCAGGCGCTGCCGGAGGTGTTTCTCCCAGCGGCGGTGGCGGCGGTATATTGGCCATCATAGCAGCAAAGTCATAAATGCAATATCCCCATACCATAAACCACGACCAGTAAGGTTGTGTTTCGTAAATCTCGGCGGTAGGTGCATTACCTACTTCACCCAAAGCGATAAGTTTTCCGCCACCTAATTCAAGTAATTGGTCGTGATGCGACTGTTTCCAATCATTATTATACACATCGGCAGCCAGTACATCCACATAGTCGGTTCCCTGGAAGAAATCGGCATAAGGACCGGCTTCATCTCCGGGAATATCGCGCGGCGCATTGGTATTCCATACCCAGATAAGATTGTTTAGTTTGTGATGATTGGTAAAATAGTCGTACATGGCTATCCACAATTTCTTAAAGCCATTTTCCCCCGATTTATTACACCACCAAAACCAAACGCCGTTCATCTCGTGGAAAGGACGCCAAAGAACAGGAATTTTTGCTTCTTCCAACTGTTTCAAATATTTTGCCACACCATCCATTTGGCGTTTCCATAAGGTATTCAGTTCTGAGCCATCTGTTACCAGTTCGTCCCACTCTGCTTGCGAGGGGAGTCGTTCGGCAAGCCTCCAAATATCGTCGCCGTTACATTCGTCGCCGTTGCTTGGGAAACAGCAATGCCACATCAGCGTAATGATACGCCCTTGCGCATATTGCTTCTTCGCTTCGTCCACCAGCGACTGCCGGAGTTGCTCTTTTGTCAAGCCGTTTACTTCACAGGGGCCAAAAGGAGCCGTTAGGTTCATCGGCCCACAGTGTTGAAACCTTTGTATATTGTCGCCAAGTGCCATAAAACTGAAATCAGCGCCCCACAGTCCGGAATATGTTCCTGTTATTTCATGCACTACACGGTCATACCGTGCAAAATCGCTCACGAAATTATGTTGTCCGGTAATAGTATATTTTCCCTGTAAGGAGTACAAGAAACCAAGCAATTGCTTGGCTTCCGGCGAAGCATTCGGATTTACCGGCTTAAATCCAACTTCCGGCGTTCCGTTACATGCGAGTAAGCAGCCGGATAATACTGTTAAAAGTAATAATTTGTATATTTTCATAGGTGTAAAATTTAAAATATGTATTTATTTTGCGTTACGACTTAAAGTTTATCTGCTAATAATTGCTGCGCGGCAAGCACCAGAAACATATAATGCGAAGAACCTCCCCCCATCACATACTCCACCTGTTGCCAGAGGTAAGGAAATTCAAGTAATTCCGGGAAATCCGGACGTATCAGCGCCGTACCTGAAACCACGCCGCCCGGAATGTATGACCAGTCGGCACGGTTAAGCCCATAGCCCACCGTAGCCGATTGCGTACCAATGCCGGAAGCGAATGAAGCCGTGTTGGATCCGGGATGGCAGCCCAATACAAAATTCAATGCATTATACATGATGTCCGGAGGAAATATATCAGGATATGATTTATGCAGGAAATAGTAACGATAGCCTAATTCCTGTATATCCCAACCTGCCCCCCATATACTTGGACGATAGGGTACGCCGTAGGGCGTTTCGGCCGCCTGTGTTTCGAGTTGCTTGCGGAGCGCCGGCAATGCCTCGCGGACAGCCTTCGTGAACTTCTTATCGTTCATGGCTTTTTCAACTCTTCCGATATACCAGCCGACCATTGGAATAAACCGTGCGATATTATCTGTTTGCGACAATAAAAA
>JAITBC010000102.1 GCA_031283785.1 Tannerella sp.
TAATTTATCTTTGCGCCATGTTTAATAGATAAATTAATTTTAAAATGGAAAAAAGATTTACTGAACAGGAAAGTATGGAAGTCATTACGGAGATGATTTCCCGCGCCCGCAACAATTTCAATCGTAACATGAGTATGATGATTTTCTGGGGGTATTTGGTAGCGACAACTGCCGTCGCCAATTTTGTCCTGCTGCAAACGCCGACTGTCGACAAAACTGAGGCCTATCATGTTTGGTGGCTGATGATTCCGGGAGCCGTCGTTTCGTATTTCATTCGCAGGCGCATCGACCGGACGGCAGTCGTCAAAACGCACATCGACCGAATCATCAATGCCACATGGCTGGGAAACGGCATCAGCATCTTCGTTTTTTGGGGACTGATAATGATTTTCTGCAATATCACGCACAATTGGAGTACGGCGTTCCTGATAACTCCCGTTATTATGACGACGCTGGGACTGAGCGAGTATGTCACGGCTTGCGCCTGCCGCGCCAGACGTATGAAATGGATAGCCGTATTGCTTTGGGCAGGTGCGATTCTCTGTATGGTTCCCTTTAAATGGGAAAATACGGGTGGACATTATGTCGGCTCATTGTATCAAGGCGCACAGCAACTGATTCTGGCCGCGTGCATGATTGCCGGATTTGTCGTTCCGGGACACGTGATTAACCGCCAACAAAAGAAAAATCATGTTTGAAGCGCTTGACCCGTTATTACATTCGCAGTTGAGACTGGCCGTCATGTCGTTGCTTATCAGCGTCGAAGAAGCCGATTTTGCTTACCTGAAAACGGAAACAGGCGCTACTTCCGGAAATCTGAGCGTTCAGATCGACAAACTGAACGAAGCCGGATACATCGCGGTGGAAAAGACTTTCCGTGGCAAAATGCCGAGAACCGTCTGCAAAATAACTCCCGAAGGGGTTAACGCTTTCGACACGTATGTACACAACTTGAAATCATATATAAACAAATAGTTTTCTTTGTCGATATGGTTTATAATACAAACTAATTTATATATTAAAGTATAATCGGGAATTGTTTGTTGGCTATAGTGTGTGTATGCTGCATTTTTGATGCAGAGGCGCAAACAGGGCTGACGGGAGAAATTACGGATAAAAACGGACGGGCGATTGCAGGCGTGCTGGTTGATTTCAACAACGGACTGATACGGACGTTTTGTGTTCATGGGCGTTTTTATTACGCTTAGCCGTTCAAAAACATTGAATCGACTAAAATCACTTTAATATTCACATTTTAAAAACAGATTAAAAATGAAAACAGTTTTATTTGCATTAGCAGTGCTTGCGGCAAGTTTTGCCGGCGCACAGAACAAACTTACCGTTGTGATAGAAGGCATCGAAAAAACGGAAGGAACAATTCCGGTTGCCGTGTACGATTCGACCGGTTTCCTGAAAAAACCGGTATATACTGGCCTTGTAGGGGCCGGTAGAGAAGAAGCAAGCGTCGTTATAGAAGACGTTGCCCCGGGCGAATACGCCGTATCGATTTTCCACGACGAAAACGGCAATTATAAATTAGATGTCGATACGTTCGGTATTCCGACTGAAAAGACGGGATTCAGCAACAACGCCAAAGGAAAAATGGGACCTCCCAAATTCACTGACTGCATGATTAAAGTGGAGGAAGACAGCGTAATCTACATCACCCTACAGAAATCTGCACGGGGGAAATAACGCGCTCACATTCTGTCCCGCCGACGGAGTTCGGGCTTTTGCCGCCGTTATCCGTCCCGTCACCGGCACTGCTGTCCAAAAACACGCCAAAACGTTTGAGGAGCTTTAGTGCGCTTGCAATTTTTTGGTAAGTATTTTGTTTGTGTTGATTAATATTCGTACCTTTGCCCCGCTTTTTTTAGGCCTGTCGTAGTGTGATGGGAAATTAGGAAGCAAAAAACTAATTTTTAGTAACACAATTTTTAACAAAATGAAAACATTTAAATTAGAAGGAACGCCAAGGGAAAACATTGGCAAGAAAGCGTCGAGAGAACTTCGCAAAAAAGATTTGATTCCCGCCGTATTATATGGCCGGGAGCCGGTAGAATTACCATACAATGGAGAACTTAATCCGGGAGAAAAAATCATAGAAACAGGGGATAATAAGGGGGTTATTGTGACGGATTTCACCGTGTCGGCGGATGGCGTGCGTAAACTCATTTATTCGCCGGATATATTTCTTGTAGAGATAGATATTAAAGGAAACCGGACGGTGGAAGCAATACTTAAAGATTCCCAGTATCATCCGGTGTCGGATAAGATTCTTCATATAGATTTTTTGGAAGTGTTTGAAAAGAAGCCGATTGTTATGGAAGTCCCGGTTTTCCTTACCGGTCATGCCGAGGGTGTGAAATCCGGCGGTAAACTGAACCAGTCCATCCGTAAACTGAAAGTTAAAGGTTTGGCCGGGAATATACCGGAAAAGCTGGATATTAACATCGAACATCTCGAATTGGGAAAAGCAATTAAAGTCGGTGAACTTAATTTCGAAAATATAGAACTTATGAGTCCTAAGAATGCCGTTGTATGTATCGTTAAGATGACGCGTGCATCACAGAGTGCTGCGGCTTCCACCGGGAAATAAGACGGGGGGTTACCGTCATATTCTTATATTAATGCATTGTGGGAGGAGAGGATGTGCGACGGTACATTCTCTTCCTTGTTTAAAGTATTTGCGGATAGATGAAATATTTAATTGTCGGATTGGGTAATATCGGTCGGGAATATTGGGGGACGCGCCATAATATTGGCTTCCGGATTGTAAATGAACTGGTTGACGCTGCGGATGCGACGTTCGGGGAAGAACGATATGGAGCTGTAGCCAATATGCGTGTGAAAAATGCGGAACTCGTCGTTCTTAAGCCGAATACATTTATGAATTTAAGTGGGAATGCCGTTCGCTACCGGTTGCAGAAAGAATCTTTGCCGCTATCGCAGTTGCTTGTCGTGGCTGACGATTTGTCAATACCGTTCGGAGACCTGCGTCTCAAACCGAAAGGCGGCCATGCCGGTCATAACGGGTTACGTAATATAGAAGAAGTCCTGGGCACATCCGAATATGCGCGCCTGCGCTTCGGTATAGGCGGTGATTTCCCACGCGGCAGGCAGATTGAATTTGTGTTGGATAAATTTTCCGGAGAAGAAGAGGAAAAGATTGCCGGACGGGTGAAACAAGCTGTTGAAATGATACACAGCTTTTGTCTTTCCGGAGTAGATGTTACAATGAACTTGTTCAATCATAAGTGATTTTTCGGAAAAACGGAGGAGCGGAAAAAAACATATAACAGGATGAACGAAGTAAGAATTGATAAATGGATGTGGGCGACACGTATTTTTAAGACGCGTACAATCGCTTCCGATGCCTGCAAGAAAAACCGGGTGTCGGTAGGGGGTGTTACAGTCAAGCCTTCCCGAATGGTAAAAACCGGCGATGTCGTATCTGTTCGGAAGCCTCCCGTAACATACTCTTTCCGCGTCCTTGACATTACCGAAAAACGCATGGGAGCAAAATCAGTTCCGCAGTATCTCGAAAATATTACGCCGCCGGAACAGTATGAAGTATTGAAAATGAATAAGATTTCCGGTTTTATTGACCGGGCGAAAGGCTTAGGCCGTCCGACCAAGAAAGACCGTCGCGAACTGGAGCAGTTTGCAGACGTCGGACAGGGATTGTCCGGCGGAGATATGGCCTCCGGGTTTGACTGGGATGAGACATGGCTTGGCGAATCGGAAGACCAAAAAGAGCCGGAAGGAGCGGAAGATCCGGAGAAATCTTTTTGGTGAAGCCATTTCAGGACAAGACAATTCCGGTAAATTTGTGTTTTCTTTGTCGCATGATTTTGTTTTTGAATTGTCTACATCTATAATACATGGATAAACATACATAAATGAACAGAAGATATTTTATTGTAAGAAGCCTCTATACGGCAGGAGGATGCCTGATGCTGTCGCCCGTTGCTGCAGTAAGGGGAAAGGTGATGCTGTCGCCCGACCGGAACGGCGACGATTATTTCGCGCTTTTCCGGCGTCCCGGGATGTCGTACCGTCCTTTTGTCCGCTGGTGGTGGAACGGCGACAGGGTAAAAGCCGACGAATTGATTCGCGAACTGCATCTGTTGAAAGAAGCCGGCATCGGCGGCGTGGAAATCAATCC
>JAITBC010000220.1 GCA_031283785.1 Tannerella sp.
ATCCTCCTCGAATCAGGCAAAATCATTGAGGAAGGAACTCACAAATCACTATATATAAAAGGCCACCGTTACTGCGAAATGTGGCAAAAACAATTGCCGGGCATTCCTGTATCTGAAAAATGATTAGAGAATCCATGGTATGGATTTTGCACGAAAACAGTTGGTAGGTGTTTCGGTGAGGTGCGGCTTATTGTGAGGTACGAAAAACAATCCGACGGGGTGATATGCGTACCGGCATGATTAGTGTTAACGATTCCGCTTTAGTTATCAATCAGTTTACGGTATCTTATGCGTTTGGGTTCCGTATAACCGTTCTGTTTCTTTTTATAATCTTCGTACTCCGAATACGTTCCTTCGTAATATACGACTTCGGAATTGCCTTCGAACGAAAGGATATGCGTACAAATACGGTCAAGGAACCAGCGGTCGTGAGAGATGACCACGGCGCACCCGGCAAAATTTTCCAGGCCGTCTTCAAGTGCGCGCAGCGTATTTACGTCTATGTCGTTCGTCGGCTCGTCGAGCAACAGGACGTTTGCTCCCGCTTTTAGAGTTATGGCAAGGTGCAGACGATTTTTTTCTCCGCCGGAAAGCGTTTTGCAAAGTTTTTCCTGGTCGGCTCCGGCAAAGTTGAATCGCGAAAGATAGGCGCGAGCATTGATTTCTTTACCTCCTACCCGTATAAATTCGTTTCCTCCCGAAACAACCTGATAGACGGTTTTTTCCGGGTCGATATCCTTATGCGTCTGATCCGCATATCCGATCTTAACGGTTTCACCGACTTCAAAATTCCCCTTATCGACCGTTTCCATATCCATAATCGTTTTAAAAAGGGTTGTTTTTCCGGCTCCGTTAGGCCCGATAACGCCGACAATACCATTCGGAGGCAGCATAAAATTAAGGTCGTCGAAAAGTAATTTGTCGCCGAAAGACTTCGCTACGTGACTGGCCTCAATAACTTTGTTCCCCAGCCGCGGGCCGTTCGGAATAAATATTTCCACTTTTGATTCCCGCTCTTTCTGGTCTTCATTAAGCAACGATTCGTAGGAGTTCAGGCGGGCTTTTCCTTTCGCATGGCGGGCTTTCGGCGCCATACGTATCCATTCGAGTTCGCGTTCAAGCGTCTTTCGCCGTTTGCCGGCCTGTTTTTCTTCCTGCGCCATGCGTTGCGTCTTCTGTTCGAGCCATGAAGAATAGTTACCCTTCCACGGGATACCTTCCCCGCGGTCAAGTTCGAGTATCCATCCGGCAACGTGGTCAAGAAAATAGCGGTCGTGCGTGATACAGATAACCGTTCCCGCATATTGTTGCAGATGCTGTTCGAGCCAGTCGATGGATTCGGCGTCCAGATGGTTGGTCGGTTCGTCGAGGAGTAACACATCCGGTTGCTGCAACAGCAGGCGGCATAGAGCGACGCGACGGCGTTCGCCGCCGGAAAGCGTATCGACCAGCTGATCTTCGGGCGGGCAGCGAAGTGCATCCATCGCGCGTTCAAGCCGGCTGTCAAGGTTCCAGGCGTCGAGTGCGTCGATCTTGTCCTGTATTTCTGCTTGACGATTCATAAGGGCATCCATCTTATCAGGGTCTTCAAGAACCTCCGGGTCTCCGAATTTTTCGTTTACTTCCTCAAATTCCTTCAGCAGGTCAACGATATCCTGAACGCCCTCTTGAACAATCTCCTTGACGGTTTTCCCGGATGCCGGTTGCGGGTCCTGTTCCAGATATCCTACCGTGTATCCGGGAGAGAATACTACTTCGCCCTGAAAATCTTTATCCAGACCTGCAATAATTTTCAGCAACGTTGATTTCCCGGAGCCGTTAAGTCCGATAATGCCGATTTTAGCGCCATAAAAAAATGATAAATAGATGTTTTTAAGAACTTGTTTTTGAGGAGAGTATACTTTGCTTACTCCTACCATCGAGAAAATAATCTTTTTGTCGTCTGCCATAACTGTTTTTGTGAAAATGTTAATTATTATTTCATTTCACCCACACGTTTACAATTTCCCCGATATACATTTTGTGCAATTGTTTGCCTGTCCATTCCGATTTCACATTCTCATCGAAAAGCGCATCATAATTTAATGACTGGCCTATGAGTTTGCGACATTCGATAATAAGCCACGCTTCGGAGAAAGCTTTGCTTCCGGAAGGAGTTGTTATCGGCGTCAGTCCCGAACCTTTCACCTTATCCTTATCGCGTCCGCTGTTTGAGCCGCAATACTTCAACGCTTCGCGATAGGCTTCCGTATAGAAAGTCAACGTATAAGTATCGTTCTTTTCCATTAATTGACAGGTATAGCGCGTAGGGTTTATAAAGCAAAGGGCCACCGGCTTGCCGTATAGCACACCAAGTCCGCCCCAGCTCGCGGTCATCATGTTAAAATGGGCGTCCGTCCCGGCGGTTATAAGCATCCAGTCCTCATTCAGCATCTTTATGATATTACCGGGAATCTTATCGGGAGTAAGCTGTTTATATCCCGTAAGGGAAGAAATCCCGGAAGAGGCCTGTGCCGCCGGGTTAGCATTTGCAACAGGCACACTTGCCGGCTGTGCGGATATAGATGTTGCCGCCGGAGTTGTCGCGGACGTTGCCGCGGCATTATCAACGCCGGCTGCAGAGACATTCGCGGACGTCGCAGAGGCCATTTCGACTGTCGCCGTTTTCGTGGCAGGCACGGCGGCCGTTTGTTGCAATGACGCCTCTGCCGACGATGAAACAGGTGCTGCAACATTCCGGAGACCGAAAGCCGTTTCTGCATTTTCAAACAGTGCATTCACAAAATCGACCGTAAACACGCGAAACTTTTTGTTCCCGCGGAAAATAGCGGTTTTCTTCTTATTAAGAGCCGTTCCGTCGGATATCTGCTCTTCCGCAGTATATCTTTGATCTCCGTAGTGATAACGGATACGTTCCACTTGTATTTCGCATTTATCCTGTCCGCAAAAGGCAATAATATTATAACTCATCAGCGCGCGATCTAAAGAGAACGCATTGTTGCTGAAAACGAGATATTCCTCTCCTTGTGCAACAATCTGCCCATCATCTTTTTTCGCATATAAAATACGACTGTTGTTTCCATTCGCTTTCATGAGTTCCGTCAGCCAATCGTAAACCCGTCCGTATATTGCATCCTGCCCCAGCCCTTTCTGTTCGTACTCTTTTTTAAATACGACCTTCCCATCCTCTTCGGGTACGGCTCCCGCCAAGTATTTACTGTCAGCCTGCGCAAAAGATATTGTCGGCAGAGAAGCCATAACCGTAATTAAAATATAAACCGATTTTTCCATACTGATATTAAATTCATAGCGTTTATGTCTCAATTGACGTCGGGACTCAGACGCCGAAAAACTTTTCATAATACTTGTCAGTAAATGGACGGCAATAAACCAATAGCGTTCTTTAATCCCGACTTGACAGTCCGTTTCGTCGGAATATTGTGATATAATATTTAATAATTTCATGACTTAAATGATTTGTTGATGCAAATGTACATAAAAGTTTTCACCTATACACAGATCCATAAAAATGTCCGGCAAAATTTATAGAAGATAGATAATAATTATTAGGCGGAATTTTGAATACTCATTAAAATTTTACTTTCCCGGCATCAGGCGGGAGATGTCCGCTCTCGCACAGTCTCGTCCACTCTTGGATAAGTGTCTCACCCCAGCCTTCATTGCCGTCATTGTTTTGCGATATTCCGGGCGTACTCCGACCTTCTCTGATATATCGGATCATCATCTCCTTCAATTCATTCACCACTTCGATATTCTCCGCATATACGTTGCAGGATTCCCCTGGATCGATGCGAATATTATACAGTTGTATTTTAGGCAATGTCCGGATGACCGTCGTATCCCTTCCGGGACGCGGATAACTCCAACCGCCCGAGCCGGCTGAAAACAACAATTTCCAGTCACCGCTACGCAAGGAAAAATCTCCGTTAATAGAATGGTGGACAACCGCTTCCCTGACTGTTCCCTGCTCGGATATATCCAGCAGCAAAGGTAGTATGTCATAACTGTCTTCCGCCTCGTTATCTTTTAACGGATAACCTGTTAAGGCCGCAAAGGTCGCCATGAAATCGGTCAGGCAAACAGCATGTTCGACCGTATGCGGTTTTATACGTGCCGGCCATTGCACGATGCACGGTATACGATGTCCTCCCTCGTACAAATCGGCTTTATGTCCGCGGTAAATATAATTAGGATAATGGCCGTTCTCCTGCAATTCTTCTATTTTTGCCGCAGGGCTGCAACCGTTATCGGTTGTAAATACAAGTACCGTATTATCTTCTATCCCGTTTTGTCTCAGCGCTTCGGATATTTTTCCGACCATATAATCAACTTCCATGACAAAATCACCGTAAGGATTCAATCCCGACTTACCCTGAAACATTTCACCCGGCAAGATGGGTGTATGTGGCGCCGGCAAAGGCAGATACAGATAGAAAGGTTTACCGGCTGTTCTGCCGTTAATGTAATCCACTGCCTTATCGATCAGATGCGCAAGCGTCGTCCGGTGTTCGAAATCCGAAGCGGTAGGTCCCTCCCTCCACATCTGCATTCCTTTTCCGGAGGTGATCCTGTCGGGCAAAGCCGTCGGAGTATCATTTTCCACATATACATAAGGAGGCATATCCAATGATGCGGCAATACCGTAAAAACAGTCAAACCCGACGGCTGTCGGGCCATGAGTGATCGGTTGCGTGAAGTCTACGCTGTCAACGCCTTTTTCTACATTATTCCAGGTCCAGCCCAGATGCCATTTCCCGATACAGGCGGTTTCGTACCCCTGTTCTTTTAGCATAGATGCGGTTGTCGTACGTTCATCAGGAATTAGCGCTTCACTGTATCCGTTCAACACGCCACGTTTCAATGTCGACCGCCAGTTATACCGTCCCGTAAGTATACCGTATCGCGTAGGCGAACTTACCGACGAGCTACTGTGAGCATTTGTAAAAACAACTCCGTTCCGGGCAATACCGTCAATATTTGGAGTTTTGATTTTCGACTTCTCATTAAGGAAAGAGACGTCTCCATATCCCATATCATCGGCCAATATGAATATGATATTCGGATTTTTTGTTGTTTTTGTGTCTTTACATCCCGCCAAAATAGCGAGGCTGCCGACCGACAAAAAAAGATGCTGCTTCGTTGTCATCATGTTTTATTTTTTAATTGCTGTTATTTATTATAAGTATTATCATTTTTTTCACAATCTGTTCCCATTCGTGTGTTATTTCGATTTGTCCAGGTATAATGCGACAGGTCTCATGTATTCGTTTCCCTGATATTCCTTACCTTTTAATGTAATCAGATGTTCTCCTTTCTCTAATTTTATTTCTCCTGCGTAAAGATTTTCTGTTCCCTGCCGTTCGGTAAAATGGGTATAGGGTATTTCGGATTTTTCCCCATCGACTTCTATGATTACAAATCCCCGGTCTTCCGCAGATTCCGTATTATACCGGATATACAGTTTATAATCAGCCGGTTCGTTCAGCCGGAATTTCCATTGAAGAGTCTGGTCGTTATGATTCCAGTTGCGCACATAGTTTCGGTTCGGTTTCCCGTCGCCAAAGGCAAAACTTTTTCCGTCTAAAATTGCATCAAAAGCAGGTAGCGTATTGTCTCCCACCGGATCAAGCAACGGTATGGGATAACTGTCTTTTACGTTCTTCAAAGTCAGAGCAATGACCGTATTCATCGTATCGGGAGCATCGCCGGCAAGTTTCAGCATGACATCTTTGTCATTGATTCTCGAATATTCAACAGCCTCCTTCTTTTTATCGGACACGATCCAGGCTTCCGCAATATCCGAGGTTAATCCTCCGACAACAAGTTCACTGTTTTCCGGCCAGTGATACACATGCAGGTAAGTGACATCCCCTTTCCGCGTAGTAACGCCCCATGTCTGAACGGGCAGGTCGGTCGCTGTATTTCCGTATATCGATTCTCCGTACGCCTCCAACCATCGGCCGATGCCGTTGAATATCCGGATGTCTTTATCATCCCATTTGCCATTACCCATCGGCCCGACATTCATTAATATATTCCCACCTTTTGATACGGCAGTGGCAAGTAACCGGACAAAATGCCCGACCGGTTTATGTGAGTGGTCATGCCGGCTGTATCCGTACGATTCATTTGTTGTAGGAATCGATTCCCAATACCCTTCTACGGGATAAAAATAAGCCGCTCTGTCGCCGGTATTTTTATAATCGCCGAGATTATTATTGCCGAATCTCACCAGCCGCCCGTTCACAACGATATCCGCATTTACCTCCCGAATTGCTTTTAAGATGCGGATATTTTCGTAAAGCGGTAATTTATGCGGAGTATCAAACCATAATATGTCGGGTTGATATTTATGTATCAGTTCCAGTATCTGGGGAATGGATTTCTCGGTTACATATTTTCCGGCATGAGGAAGAAACTGTGGACAGGAAAGCCACCAGGAGCTTCCGCACAGGAGTTGATCGCCTCCGGGATTCCGGTATTCCCAGTCATTACCGGGAGCATCCGGATGTTCCCAGTCGAAAGCGTGCGAATAGTAGAAGCCAAATTTAATACCGTGTTTTTTGGCCGCATCCGCCAACTCTTTCATCGGATCTCTGTTGAATTTTGTCAGCCTCATGTCATACGGATAAGCGTCGGAGAAAAACATCGCAAAACCATCGTGATGTTTTGCCGTAACAATGAAATAGTGCATCCCGGCCTTTTTTGCGCAACGGATCCATTCGTCGGCGTCAAATTCATACGGATTAAATGTTTCCACCAATGTTGTCCGGTATTCATTTACAGGTATTTTCTCTTTGCGCATCAAATGCTCGGAATATCCTGCAACCTCTTTCCCTTTCCATTCGCCTCCGGGGACAGAATATACGCCCCAGTGGACGAAACAACCGAATTTTGCGTCGTTATACCACGATATTCTTTTCCCCGACGTTTCGTTTGCTTTTTTCCACCATCCGTCCAAAGCCTCCTGCAGAGCTAAGCTGTCCTGTTTCAAATCGAGTTTTCCGAGTTCCATTCCCTGTTCGTCTTTTCTGTCGGGAACCTGCGCAAAATGTACGACCGGATATAAAATAAGCGCCAAAATCAATAAATTCTTCCTGATCATAATCGTTACGTTCTGTTTATATTTTTTTAATACAAAGATATTTACAACCAAAATATGTTTACCTGATTACAACAGTCTCTAGCTCTTTCTGGTTTCTGGAAACAGTAATATTTGCTCTGCTTCGCGCCTTGATTAAAGCCTCCTTCATTTCCCTGACGTTTTTTACCGGAGCATGATTTATTCGCAGAATTACATCGTTTGGTTGAAGCGCTCCTTTCGCCGGACTGTCATCCGGCACATCGACGATCCATACTCCCGAAGCATCGCTGATTCCGGCGGCGGACCGTTCTCCCAGGGTCGTAATATTTTTCACTTTCATCCCCAACACTTCCTGTACGTCTTCACGGTCATCGTCCGCTCGGATTAATTCTGGAAGAGGAACAGGGAGGGCCATCCTTTTCAGTTCCGATGAAACCACTCCGAATTTGTCCATATCGAAATTTTTAAATCCAACGGAAAAAGCGACAGACCCTTCTTTTACGCCGAAATCACCCCGGGCAGGGTCGACATAATGCACTTCGCCGTATACGGAATGTTTGTCGGTACCGATTCCTTGCGCCTCACTCAGCGCAAGTTCGTCGGGAAACACGTTATAATCAACCTCTTTACCCCAATCGTTTACCCTGATAGGGAAATAGCGGGTAGATACGATATTGCGGATAAAGACATCCCCGCTATTGGGAAACCATACGTGCGGATGGAATGAATTATTGATGATTATGTTATTTTCGACAATCCGGTGAAAACCTTCTCTGAGTTTCAATCCGCCATTCAAGCAAATATTATTGTATATGTGGTAATTGCTCGAACCGTCGTCGAGGTCAATATCCCATCCATGGTCGCAACGGAAACGGTTGTTGCGGATGATCGTCGTTTTAACGGCGTCCGACAATATCAGTTCCGGATGTCCCCGGGTTATTTCCGTCATGGTTGTGTAATCGGGATGCCAGTAACGATCGCGTCCCCAAGAGTTAAATGCACCATGATCGCCCGTTTCCAATACGGTGTTAAACACATCATTGTATTCGAGGAGATGACCGCCCCACGTTCCGTCGCCGATATTAATTCCTGCTCGCGGAACATTATAAATTGTATTATGACTTACCGTAATATCCTGCGACATGGATATTTGCACTCCTGCGACCTGTTTTTCCACACGCCCCAAACCATACATTAGGTTATCATATACCAGACATTCCGCAGGGTAATTATTCGTTTTCGGGCCTGGCTCACCGTCAAGTTCGCCGACAGGAATAAATTCATGATATTCAAACGTCGGCGAACGAACGGCGTCGGGATCACCGACAAAACATACTCCGTTAGCCCCGGCACAGGCAATGTGACAGCCGGAGACTTCGTTATGCCGGTTATATTTGCTGAAGAAGACGGCATTACCTCCTACCGTGTTAAAATAACATTTTTTAATAAAGCAATTCCGGGCGCCTTCCATAAACACGGCTCCACCGCGATAAATAGTCCAATCGCTACGCAGAAGTTGTTCGCGCGTATCCATAAAAGTCCGCAACGTATGCGCCAGTTCCAGTCCTTCAATTCCAATATATTGTACCGGGTTGGATTCCTCGCCCCGAAATTCGAATAAATGAGCAATTTGGGGAATTTCAATGACAGCATTTGCCAAATCCGTTCCTCTGTCCGGATAGAAATACAGTACACTTTCATTACCTTTATAAAACCATTCGCCGGGAGCGTCTAATTCCTCAAAGATATTTTCCACGAAACGCCGTTCATTATGCATCCCCATCCGGCGATTGTTTTGCCATCCTCCTTCCAGTTCCAGTTCATTATTATCATTTTTCCCTTTAATGATCCAGTGATACCCGCCCCATTCGTGGCGATGAGAAGCATGTACATACCCTCCCGCAGGATTATCCCTGTTTTGTAAGCGAACGGGATCGATGGCATCGGCAGCAACACCGTTATAATAACGGGCTTGGAGATCGTAATCCGGATAACGTGCCATGTGTTGCAATTGTCCGTTGACGAACAGTTGATCAAATATCCATCCTTGCGGCACGGAAGTTTTCATAATGCCGTTTTTATATGGCAGCCATTTCAGTGCCCTCAGTTGCCTTGCACCGCTGACAACCGCTTTTTCATTTTCATACGCCCGGATATTCAGGGCTGTATGAGATTCACGGCTGTCTTCCGGAGTGAAAACAACCGGATTATCAAGATAATAAGCGCCTTCCCGCAAATATACGGTGATCTTGCGATCCTTGTTTAGCCGTGATATTTCCAAAGCTTTCTGCAATGAACACAAAGGCCGGTCGATTGTACCCGGATTACGGTCGTCGCCATCCGGGGAAACGTAAAAAGACACATCGGTTTGACATGAAGGCGTCAAAACCAGTATCAAAAGCCAGACATAAATTCTGATCATAAAAAAAACAAACCTGTTTATTTTCATATCAAACCGATAATTATTATATATTTCAATTGTTTCATAAATTTCAGCATAGAAAGCAGCTGTAAAGAAAATTCAATCACACACAGACGCATAAAAATGTCCGGCAAAATTTAACATCCCAATACGGTTACTCCGCTTGCGTCATCGACTGCCCATGAAATCTTTTCGTCCCACGATAGTTCCTTTGCCTTGGGACGGCGGTCGAAAATCACTAAATATGCCGGAGCTGCGGCGTCTATCCCGTCGCGGTAGCCCTTGATCTGTTCCAGGCCTTCTTCCCGGACATCGGAGGGAGTGTCATAGTAATAAATGATTTTCACTTCGATGATATAAATTTTGCCGGCATATTCGACGGCCAGGTCCATGCGTCCGCGACCGGCGGCAAATTCACGGTCGATCTGTCCGCCGCCGCTGGTTACGCGCTGAAGAAACGCCATCAATAGAAGATGCGGAAAGGCTTCGGTGTAGTCGGATTTTTGTTCCCAAATCTCCGAATGTCGTCGCCAGAACTTTTGAAATTCGAGCAGCAGCCTGTCCATATCGAGTTCGCCGTTGGTTTTTTTCCATTGCCATGACGAAGGTGGCGGAAAGGAATCATGGTATTTCGAGCTGATATGACGTGTAAGTATTTCCTCGTAGACAGGATTGGAAATGGTGAATCCCGTCTCGGCATCCCATTTTATCAGTCCCAGATCGATTGTCAGCTCCACCTCGGGATCTGTGCGTCCCAACGGGTTACTGCTGCCGGTAATAATCGTTTGTATGACGGATTTCACTCTTGGGTCACGAAGACGTTCTCCCAAAGCATCCAGATGTGTCTCCCGTGCTTCGATCATCTGTTCCCGCGCCTGCCTGACATGTTCCAGTGTGACGGTTTCCGTACTTGCATCGTCCAGAATACGAAGCGTCGCCCGCATAAACAGGGAATTGACGATCCACGGCTGCCCTCCGGACTGTTCATAGACATAATCGAGCGCTTCCTGCGTGATTTGCTGTCCTGTTTCTTCCGTCCGCTGTGCAAACAGCTTAATAACATCGTCTTTGGAAAAGTTGGACAGCATCGCCGAATCAGCTTTTATGTTGAACGGCGAACCGGGGTTGACCTGCTTTCCGTCTTTTGCAACAATGATATAGTCTTTCAAGTCGCGCATACCGACCAGAGCAATGGAGACAGGAAATTGCCCTGTGCCTCGCGAAGCGAACCCTCCTCGCAACTGTCGCAAAAAACTGACCATTGTCTCATCAACAAGAACATCCACTTCATCGAACAGTACTATCAGCGGTTTGGGAGCGACCAGTTGCGACCAGTCGTTAAGAATGTTTCCCAACATAGAAAAATGATTCGGGTCATCACAGACCGGAACAGGCAATCCGTTCCATTTTGCATAATCGCGAACGGCGCCGCAGATGGCCGGCATTGCTTCTTTTGCCTCAGAGACTCTGTCGCACCTCTCTACGCTTACATAACATGCGACGGCATCTTCGCCGGCGTTGATTTCTCGCGCCCAACTTTGCAGGAACGTAGTCTTTCCCGTTTGTCGCGGTGCATGAAGTATCCAGTATAACTTATCCTTTATATAACGGTTTAACTGCGACCCAACCAGCCGGTCTTCGGGCGGAAGCATGTAATGGTCTTCCGGATTACATGGTCCAGTAGTGTTAAAAAATCGACGTCTGCTCATATCTTTAATATTTTGTACAAAAATACATGAAAATCCGAAGATTTCCAAGCACGTGCGGGTGAAAAAAAGTTTTTCACAGTCAAAATATAATAATTAACCGTCAAGCATCGGCAGCCATGTCTGAATTATGGCGCCGTTCCAATCGTTGCCACGTCCGTTTGATTTCGGCGTATTGTCCTGCCGAAAGCGGGGATTGCGGAGTGATACCCGTGAGTTGCGTGTTTTCGCTCCACAAAGGGATTTTCAGTTTTACCGTGAACTCTTCGGGTTACTCTACGTTTACCCTGACTTTCACATTGCCGCTTTTAGGGAAGTCGGTAACAATGTCTATTGTCAACGGTCTGCCTTTCGGCGTTTCTGTGTTCACCGTTGCGGCGTTATAGAAGTTTATCACCGGATTTCGTTGTGAATCCTGCATCACGGCAATGTACGGGATGTACGCCAGACCTTCGGGGCCGTTTAGATTGCAGCAGGTAACGTGCAGTTTCCCGCCGTGTTTACTGTCGAACATCCAGTCCCAGCCGTGGTCGTTGGTTTTTACTCCGTTCAGCAGGTTAACGTATGAAAACCCTCTGCCGTCCGGTTTCATCGCTCCTATTAATCCGTTGTAAACGTATTTTTCGATTTCATCCATGTACTTTTGATTGCCTTCAAGACGCAGGAGCTGCGAACGAGTTTTCCCCACATCTCGCCGGGAGCAAACTGTTTGCGTCCGGTACGGAAAAACTCGACAGTCTCCCCTTATACGGCACATCGCCCTTGTTCCAGTTTTCACAGGACGTTCTGATAATCCCGTCAAGGTAGCCGTGCAGCTTCACCTGCCTGCCCGGCAGGCAGCGGCATAAAAGCGTCGTTTACGGCAATCCGCGCCATCTGTAACTTTTGACATGCAGGAAACAGGTTCACGCTTAAAAGTCCTCCCGCAATTATTGCAGAGGACTGTTCGATAAAATCACGTCTATTTGTCATATTTTTATCCTGCATTTGTTTAATACTCAGTAATCTTTACCGCAATTCGTAAGGGCAAGGCATGCCCTCACAACTACGCCACAACGGATATTATTTCAACACAGAAAACACATACTCGGTATCCGGTTTTGTCGGTATTCTGATACGTTCGCCCGAATACGTTTTCGTGGCTGTCTGTTTGCTGTCAGTCAGTTCGACGACGCTTACACGGCGGTTTTTCCACGGATTCAGCAGACATAGCGGACGACCCTGTTCGCTGTAGATGGACAGCGATGTAACCTCGCCGTTCTTCAGAGCGGACGACACGAGGAAAGCGCCTTCGACCCTGATTTGATGAAACGACGCGTCCTGACTGCGGTTCCATACGGGAAACAGCCGTACAACATCCTGATGTCCCATACAAAGCATTTCGTTGACGGTATTTGGGACGGTACTGAAATTTTCAACTCCGTGCGGATTGTCGAACTGAAATCCGTTGGGACAGGCATGTTCCGTATATCGGCGCAGCTGCTGCATAATCACGTCGGGAGAGTATCCCACGCGGACGGCTGCAGGGAAAAAGCTGTTACTTCCGTTGCCGTCGAGCCAGCGCTGCATCACGTCAACTGTGTTTCGGGCAATGCCGAGCAGTTTGGGGTCGCTGTCCGGACCAATCGCTCCCGCAGGATAGATGTGCTGAATACCCAGCGTATTTCCATTCACCCAGTCGACGCCTGTTTCCGTATATCGGAATACGGTTTTGCCGTCGCGTTTCTGTACGGGAAAGTCTGAAAGACGGTCGTGAATATGCATCCATTTCTTGCGTCTGTCAGCGTCTTCATTGAGCAGTATACTCATATCGGTTGCCGTCTTCATGGTTTGCCTGATAAGTCCGAGCGAAAGAATCGGGTTTTTATCATTGACCGTTCCTTCGTGAATGGCGTCGTTATAATCTACGTATCTGCCGTTTTCATAGACCAGATACTTTTCCCAGAAAGCGGCGGCGGCTTTGACGAAAGGATATACCCGCCGTGTAAACTCCCTGTCCCAGGTACGGTAGAACTGCATGGAGAGATTGACAACACAGTATGAAGCATTGCTTCTCTGTCTCCAGAACATGCCTTCGTCTTCGATATTCCCGTCGTTTTTCCATCCCGCACGGTATTTTGCCATGAGCGGAGTCCAGCGGGTCGTTTCTATTCCGAGAGGACCTATACCTACGGGCAGGAGTATTCCATCGTCAATGTTCAGTATCTTTTTGGAATAGTACTGTCCACGAGGCATGAAAGCCAGCAGCGGACGGTAATAGGGTTCAGCCTGTTCGATGCGGTTGGCGGAGTACAGTGCATAGAATGGCGCCATGTGATTGTAGTTTAGATGATAGTCGCCTGCCCACGCGGGCTGTTCCGCCGTTATCCACGTACCGAAAATGGGAGGCGGAAAATCCGTATCCCCGCTTGCAGCCGCTATGCCGTAAAGCGAAACGTAATACTGTCGTTCGACAACGCTGTCGGGAATCGAAACGAACGATTTTTCCCAGTACGTTTTCCACCACTGCCGGTGCTGCTGTTCCGTCTCTTTAAGCTGTGCAGGCGAATATTCCGCTACTTTCCGCACAACGTCCGCCGTACAGTTTTCGCTTTTGAAATTACTCGAAAACGCACAGACAAACAGTACTGGCTGACCCTGTTTCAGCGTAAACTTTCCGTCGAGACTGCCTTCCACGCGCAGTGCCATTGCTGCCTTGGTCGGAATGTCCGTCGAATCGTCGAAAGAACGTGAAAGATACTGAACGCCCTCCGATGTAGTGTTGAGTTCCATTTTCCCGGAGGGGGTACGTTCCACAGGCGGATTGCTGCGCAGTTCGTTTTCGCCGGGCAGGTCGAGACGGATGCGTCCTTTGAGCTCCCCTTCTCCTTTCATGTTCAGTTCGACCGTCAGGATGTCGTCCGTGGCGGCTACATACGCCCTGTATTCCACAGTGTAACCGTCCTTCCGGAACTGCGCTTTTGTCATGGCGTCATACAGATTCTGTTCTATCAGGAAAGAAGCGCCTTCCAGCTGCGGTATGCTCAACTCGATTTTTCCAAGCACGGCGGGATAGGATTCGTTATGACCGTGTTTCAGTCGCCAGAAATCGTTCCGCGCCGCATGAAAGACCTGCTGTTCGGGTTTCCCCGACAGGGCTATACCCGTAAAACCGTTTCCCAGCAGAGGCGCATAAACGGACAGTTGCGAAGGTATGCGTTCGCCCGGCTTCGTGAAACGGATTACATGCCTGCCGATAATCGCTTTCGCCTGTTTAGCTGCAGTATCGAAGAGTCTCCTGCCGTGAAGTGTATCGACGGTTTTAACTCCCGGACTGACTGTCCCTGCAGGCTTCCGAGTATCACGATTCTGACCATGCGCAGTATGCAACATGCATACGCACATCAAAATAAGAAGAAGTTTTACT
>JAITBC010000300.1 GCA_031283785.1 Tannerella sp.
AGGCAATAGACAGGTCGTTACAGAAAACTGTTAATCACGAAAATAAAAAAGACTTGAGTACATTGTTAGCATTGAATTTTCAACTTTATGATAATGCAATTTATAACCGAGCATAGTATCGATTACCTGTGAATATAATTCCATTGAGTTCCGATGTTTGTTTTCCAAATTCAGATATGTTATGCCCAGCGTAATTATAGCCATAAACAAAAACACCGAAGAGATCTTCCATATCGCCGATCCTTTCATTGCGTAACCTCCGGGACTTTTATTGAAAAAGATATGATTAACGGATTATCGTCAACATTCGTATTTTGCAAATACTTTTTCAATTTGCTTTCCGGCATGCCGGATAATGTTTGACTGTCGGATAATACTTTGTTTAGTCTGTAAAAATTGGGAGATGAATAAAAAACATCCCCCCTCGCGCAATGGATATTTCTCAGGAAAAGATTGCTGATGTTTTTATCTTTAGACAGTTTATCCGTATCAATGACAAGGCTCTTCCCTGTTCGCTTGTCATAAAACAGGTGAACATCTCCTCCGTCCTTTCAAATATTGTATAAAGATAATTATCCATATCAATCACACTGCCCCAAGAGACGATATAGCCGCTATTCTGTTTCTCTTTAAAATCATCTTGTTCTCCAAAGAGCAACGTCATCTTTTTCCGCTCTTTTTGGGAGAGCATCCTGTAATCGGATTTATTATGAAATGCGTAATACGGACGAACTATCCTATCTTTAATGCAATAAATCGTGTCGCTCAATGTCGGCTGATAAAAAATCGTTCCGTCGGCATGACAGTCAATAGACAAGGCTGAAAGTCTTGTTATTTTTTTTGTCTTCAAAGGAATTTGCGCCGAAACAAAGCGGCAATCCTTATCAAGGAAGTGAACGCAATTTTTCCGCATTTCCGGTTCGTTATATCGTTCATTATCGTTAGAGAAAAAATTTATAAATCCATCTGCGCCGTCAGATGCAATATGTTCCCGATCAAAACCAATTGAAATAACCTGTTCCTGCCGCCCATCCTCATTATAAATAAACAACTTTTTCGAAAATCCATCGCTAATCAATATTTTATTATGGACAGGATCTACTTCGAAACCGGTTATGTGAATATATTCGTTTGGCCCCTGTCCCGTATCTGATATTTTACTGATGAATTTCCCCTCTTTGGTAAATATAAAAACCTTATTGAAATTTTGGTTTAATATAAAAAAACGACCATTCATTATTTTCATCATTGCTATTTCGTCTATTAACGCCTCATTAGTCACTTCTAATCGTATCGTGTCATAATCGGCTATGAAACTCATAAAATCGTCCGACGGATTTACTATCTCAATCGTTGTTCCGCTAAAATCCGTCTGATGTTTCCGGTCGGTGCAAGAAAATAATATGACGGCTATTATAGAAAAAAATACGTTCCTATTCATCCTTTGCTATTTTTATTCTGTCTTATTGATTAAAAAAGGCATATTCTACACTCATGGTTTCAATATGAAGAGAATATGCCTTTAAAATTAATAGTTATGGCGCCGCACAATCTGGGCAACTTACGAATTTGTTTCCTGGACGACACGATGGTCTTTTACCGTTTATTTCAGTACTTCCTAATGCCATCACGCAGTCTGCTCCATAATTCCATATTTCATGGTTTTTTTCCGGTTCAGTTCCATTATTGCTGCTACTACCCGATCCGCTACCACTTCCGGATCCGCTACCGGAACCCGAACCGCTACCTCCACCGGAAGAATTGGATTGCGCCAATACTTCCACGTGCAAGTTTCCGTCCGTAATGCCATAATTATTGAGGGCGTGCCGAATATTTAATCCCAGCATAAGCGCTAACGCCCCTACTCCTAAAATTGTCAATTTAAAATCTGTATGAAACGGGAGAGGGTCATACCCAAAAAGCGAATACAGACTAAGATATAACAATTCATTGAGCGGTGCATATTGGCCATGGTAAAAGTCGGTGAATATAGCCCACATGTTCTTTCCGGTAAAACCGCTGCCGGTGTAATAGTTCATTACCACCCACTGATCGTCCCAGTAATAGAGGAAATCATTTCCAAGAATCGGGAAATAAACAGCTACTGTTGCACAAATCGGTGCAACAATTAGAATAGCAGGTTTGCCGATAAATTCCTTAATCTTAATCATGTATCGATACATGCGAACAGTCGAACGGAACGTAATTGCATTTTTCCTTTATCTCTGTTTATTTTCAACAAATCGCTGCAAAAGTATACAGAAAATTTCATTTCTTCAAATTTTAATACTGCAGATTCAGGGCTGACGCATCAAAATTTATTTGGAAATAGAAGAAAAAGCATTATCTTTCCGCCCCAAAAAGCACTATGAAAAGTCCGATGAGTTATTTTTCGAATATAAGAGATTCCCGTGTAGAACGCACACGCGAGCATGATTTGGAAGACATTATGTTTATCGCTATTGCATCGATAATATGCGGAGCAGAGAGTTGGTATGATATGGAAGAGTTCGGTAAGGCGAAAGAAGAATGGTTGAAAACATTTTTGCGCCTTCCGGGAGGGATTCCTTCTCATGACACCTTTAACCGTGTGTTTTCCGCCCTTGATCCGGTCGAGTTGGAGAAGGGATTTGTTGATTGGACACAGGCTGTCGCCAGTTTATCGGCAGGAGAAGTAGTGGCCATAGACGGCAAGAGTATGCGTGGAACAAGGGTTCAGGGAAACAAAAGTATTGTGCATATGGTCAGTGCCTGGGCGCCCAGAGAATCACCTGACTCTTGGTCAGGTAAAGGTGGAAGAAAAGAGCAATGAGATCACCGCCATTCCCCGCCTGTTGGAAGTGTTAGTGCTGAAAGGTTGCATTGTTACCATAGATGCTATGGGTTGCCAAAAGGAGATTGCCTCAAAAATCATAGAGAAAGAAGCGGATTATATTCTGGCCTTGAAAGGGAATCAGGGTCATTTGTTGGAACAGGCAGAAGATTCTTTTCGTTTCCTCCAGCCCGTTTCGTAGGATGAGCAGACGGATGCAGGTCATGGCCGGGTGGAGTGGCGCCGCTGCTTAGTCATAAACGACCTCTCCCTGATAGAACATGCCGGCGAGTGGGAAGGGTTGCAATGCCTTGTAAAAGTGGAATCGACACGCTACTTCAAATGCAGCGGCAAGGAAGAAACAGACACTCGCCTGTACATTACTTCTCTTAAAGCGGATGCAAAATTGCTCAATAATGCCATCCGTTATCACTGGTCGATAGAAAATTCCCTGCACTGGGTGCTTGACGTGGCCTTTGATGAAGACAACAGTCGAAAAAGAAGCGGATTTGCCGCACAAAATTATTCCATTCTCAACCGCATCGCGTTGAATCTGCTTAAAAACGAAAAAACGACCAAAGTCGGTGTCAGAGGTAAACGATTAAAAGCCGGATGGGACAACCAATATCTTTGTAAACTCCTAAAAAATTAGATGCGTCAGCCCTGCCGTAAAAATGATGGAGATGCAAATAATTCATGTGAGTTTGACGAGGAGACGGTTTTCTCCCGGCGTGTCGGTATGACGTCTCTTATTGCTGGGGCAAAAAAGATAATTTTTTCTGAAAGATCATTCTGCGATTAGAATTTCATGGAGGTTATGGATGATGGTTTCGGTAAGATTTTCTTCCGGCAGGATGATGTTGAAGTTGTTCCAGAAATTTACGTCGTAGCCGTGTTTTGTTTCGGCGAAAATGCGGGTCGGCGACAGCCGTTCGTTGCGAGGGAAAGGTTTTACGTCCGCCGTGTCGATTTTGCAAGTCGCCATCTCAAACCAGAAATTCAGCGGCGTACCGAACAGGCGGTTTTTGCGGCGTACTTTAAACCGTATGTCTCCGCGTATATGGTTAATATGGTAAATCCCGTTTCCCGCCGGTTTGTATGAGACGGTGTATCCGGCATGTTGCAGGTCTATCTTCAGGCCGGAGGCTTTTTTGTCGACAAACATATTCGTTGCCTTGCTTATCCTGACGGGGTTTACTTGGAAACGGATTTCAACTAACGCTTTGGTTTCCCTCTCAATGAACAGCTCTCCTGTATAAAGTGGCTCTTTGATATATTCTTTCTGCCGGAACATGATGACGTTGACAATACGGCCGTCAATTATATCCAAGCCTTTATGAGCGTAGAGATACGAGGATTCACTGTCGGGATTAATAAATTCAGGCAATTCTTTCATGATATCCAATATTAAGCATGAGTTGATGCCGGATCTCATTTTCGGGAAGATCGTATCGGTTTTCTGCCGGTCGATGAAACGGCGTTTTTTTATCAGTTTTACCTGCTCGTCCGCAGCAGGGTTGTTATACCCCGTTTTATATACCTGAATTACGGATTCCGTCAAGTCTATGTTTTTATGGCGATGTTCGATACCTTCCCTGTAGAATGACGTCAGGTAGACGGGGACGGATGAATAATTAACCGGGCGGTTGTTGAGCATGTCGGTCAGTATTTGCATGGGGTTGGCGTATCTTACAATAATTTCCTGTAGCGGGATAAATTGCGGTTTTAGCGACAGGTCAATATTTTTACCGTTCGACAGTTCCATGTCAATATCTATGCTTTCGTATCCGATATGTGAGAAACGTACTTTATGCCGTCGGAGAGAATCCGGCAGTGTCAGTTGAAATGCTCCGTCCTGATTGCTGACGGTTCCGATCGTTGTGTTCGGTATGCCGACGGATGCGAAAGCCACCGGATCGCCGGTTTCATTGTCGGATAGCGTTCCTTCAATTGTAAAATACGGACTGTTGACGGGGGCTTTTTCCTGTATGTAGACTTCGGAACGGTCATCCGGTAATCGTAACAGCACATATTCGCCTCGCAGATCTAATATCAGACGGTTATTTCCGGTAATCAGGTAAATGGCGTTGCGCAGTGTATAGTCGCCTTCCGGCGCTTTTATCTTTTTGTCGTTATTTATGATTTGGCTGTCGTATACAAAGAAATAACCGGACTGTTCGGAAATATCTTTCAGTAATTCAAAAATGGAGACTGTCTTTCCGGAGATATGCACGATTTTGTTAAATGCATCGTCGTCATCAGCCTGCATGTATGTCGTTGTGAAGCAGATAAATAAGCAGGCGATGAGGCGACGTGGGTATATATTTCCTGTTTGCGTCATGCGAAACTATTTTTTTTTGGAAATATAAATTATATCATCTTTCTGCGAGTATTGAAGGCTCAAAACCATACAGATTATCTCCGCCGTTTCGGGCAGGTTATTTTCAAAACTGACAGGCATTGTCAATAAACGGTTTTCGAGTTCCGGGTCGATTTTCAGGCGGATGGAACCCGAATGTGCATTTATGATTGAGACAATGTTACCCAGACGTTCGTCTTTGAAATGGATTCTGCGGAAGCGTCCGGCGACCTGGCGATTGACGGTTTTGCTCAGTTGCCGCCGTCCGGAGTCGAGGGATACGGTTTCGCCGACTTTTACGGAAACCGTCTGTCGCCGTGTTTTCAGGGATACGCGCACTTCACCGTCGCGTACCGATAATGAAAAGGAAGAAGGATCATTACTTTTTACGTTAAAAGCCGTTCCGGTTACTTCTATGGTTGCCGGATCCGTATCAATAAAAAACGGACATCCGTCGTTCTTGTTTATCTCAAAAAACGCTTCTCCGTTTAATGTGACTTCGCGTTTATTTTCGTCAAATTTATCGGGATACGTAAGTGATGTCTGCCCCGATAAATAGACTACCGAGCCGTCATGAAGCATTGTCGCTAATGTTGGCGCATTCGCTTCGTTATGTAAAACCAATAACTTTCTTTCGGGAGCGCCGGCGTGATTTACCATATATAAGATAGAAAAAACGCTTGTTAATAAAACGGCGACAGCTGCGGTCGCCATCCGGATGAGAGAGGCGTTTTTCCGGAATAGATTAGCCGGCACATTTCCGTGCGCGTTTGCCGTGCGCTTTTCGGGAAGTAATCCGTCCTGTTTAAGACGGTTGCACAAATGCCCCCACGCTATATCTGTGATGATATCTTCTTTTCTTTTAATAATCATGATTATAAGTATAATTTTTCTATTTCTCGCCGTAATGTTTTGTAAGCTTTTGTCATTTCCGCTTCTACCGTTTTTACGGAGATGGAAAATCTTTCGGCGATTTCTTTATATTTTTTCCCTTCCATCCGGTGCATTTTGAATATCTGCATGCGCCGTTCGGGCAGTTTATTCAGTGTGATATTGATTAGCTGTTCCAGTTCTTTGTATTCTAAATATTCCTGAGGAGAAGGTTCGCTTGCCTCCTGCACCTCGTGATATATGTTTTCTACATAACGTTCGTGTACCGATAGCATTTCCAGGTAACGAAGCGACTGGTTTCTTACCGCTCCGTAAAGGTAGTTTTTAACGGAACGCAGGATCCGAATATTTTCACGTTCTTTCCAGATGTTGTAAAAAACATCCTGCACTACTTCTTCCGAGATTTCTTTACGTCCGGTTATGCCCGAAGAATATATACAGAGAGGCATATAATATTGACGAAAGACTTTTTCAAATGTCTTGATATCGCCTTCTTTGATCTTTCCGAATATGAGAATATCATTAAGCATAAAAAACCGGCTTTATTTGATTGAAGAATCAAAAATACATGAAAATATCGGGATTTTCAAGCACGGAGAATGAAAAACTGTTTTTCACAAAGGAAATGCATAAAATTTATTGTGATGTCCGGTATTGTTTTTTTAATTTAGTCACTGCATTCTCCAATGATTCCGTAGGTTCAATGATATTATACATACCCCAGAAATTTTCATCCTGATACAGTGCAACTTCCTGACTTAAGGACTGGCGTGTCGAAAAGGCTTCCCTTGCAGGTATTCGGGCGACATTCCGATCTTCCCTGTCGGTAATCACCGTTTCGCCGCATACGGTATAATTTGTAGCGAACAGTCTGCGTTTCCAGTCGCATTTGAATTTAATCTCGTTGCGGATATAATTCAGGTATGTTTTGTTTTCTTGCAGTTTGTATGTAACCACGTATGATACTTCTTCGGGTGTGAAACGTAATCCACGGGGCTTTTCGATTAATATGGCATTGGTTACTTTCTGTTTATCGCGCATGTCGATTTTAAATTCGGCACGCGTGAACGACAATGTCTCCCGGTCGATATAAAACGTACCGATATACAGCGGATAAGGCAATATCATCTGGGGTTCGAAATGGACTGCATATTGCAGGCGGTCGTCGATAGAGGTTGTTTCACCCATCTTGTATGTATAATATTGGATAAGCTCCGGTTCCAGCAGGAAATACGGATTTTTAACGACATCCATGTATACCGTCATGTTTGGGCCGCCCTGCAGTTTTACGCTCAGCGTGTCGGATACTTTAGGGCTTATCAGTTTACGCCCCTTGAGTATTTTAACCCGGTCCAGGTCTGCAGACTGGTTATAAGGCCCTTTGTATATTTCGATGACGGCTTCCGAGATGTTTATGTATTTGCGTCGTTTTTGAATGGTTTCCCTGTAAAATCCCGTCAGCATGTTCGGATTTAAAACGTAATTGTCTTCCACTTTTTCAAGCGCCGCTTTTATCAGGTCGCGGGGATTTCTCCAGCTAAAGACCTGTATTTCGTTCAACTGGTATGACTCCGGGACGATGAAAAAAGTTTGTCCTTCCTGTTTTTTTTCGTTGATAGAAATTTTTGCATTGTAGTAACCGATACAGGAGAAGCGTATTTCCTTTACATTCAAGTCTTTATTTATTTTAAGAGTAAATTCTCCGTCCTCATTTGTGATAGTACCCACATTGACGCCTGCCGCCGATACGTTGACGTATTCGACTGTCTTCTTTGATCTTATATCCTTCACTACACCGCTGATTATGTAGAAGTCGGCGGAATTGTCCTGCGCACCGGCCGGAATGTCGCTGCCCGATAACATTATAATCAGTATCAGGCTCATTGATAATAAATGTTTTGCTTCCATTTGAATTTTATTTTAAAGGTTCATGAAAAAGTGTGTATTATTGAATTTATGATCGGTTAGAAGCGAAAAACCCTATAAAAAAACGATTTTTTTTGTGTTATATATTTGGATTGACTATTTTTACGGAATTAAAATAAAATGATATGAGACGATTTAATTTGATTTTATGGGTTATGGTGACGTTTTCATCTGTATTGATGCACGCACAGGAGGATAAAACGGTTTCCAGGTTAGAAATTTATGATCTGGAGACGAAAGAGAGAACGGTGTTGAAGGAATATCCATTCCTGATTGAAGCGCCGAACTGGACGGTCGACGGGAAATATCTGATTTATAACAGTAGAGGAAAACTGTACAGACTGGATGTGAATAATCCGTCGTCGGACACAGAGATATCGACCGTATTTGCCGACCGGTGTAATAACGATCATGTGTTGTCTGCGGACGGGACGCGGATGGCGATCAGTCACGGAACCCGTGAAGACGGGAAATCCCGGATTTATACGCTTCCGCTTTCCGGTGGTACGCCGACTTTAATAACGCCATTGGCGCCGAGCTATTTGCATGGATGGTCGCCGGACGGGAAAATGTTGACTTACTGCGCCGAGCGGAACAGTAATTTCGATGTGTATCAAATCCTTGCGGAAGGAGGCGTGGAGCAGCGTCTGACCGATGCTCCCGGATTGGACGACGGACCGGAATATTCGCCTTGCGGACAATACATCTGGTTCAATTCCGTGCGTTCGGGACAGATGCAGATATGGCGCATGAAAGCCGATGGCTCGGAACAGACGCAAATGACGTTTGATGAAGACCGTAATTCATGGTTCCCGCATGTTTCGCCTGACGGCGGGAAAATTGTTTTTATCCGTTACCGAAAAGACGATGTCGCTCCCGGCGATCATCCGCGGGGAAAACATGTCGAACTGTGTATCATGCCGGTAAAAGGCGCTGAGCCGGGAATAATCGTCCGACTGTTTGGCGGACAGGGTACTGTCAATGTGAATTCATGGGCGCCCGACAGTAAACGATTTGCCTTTGTTTCGTATGTCGAAAATTCCGACCGGTAGACGGATGTTCGGAAACTTAATGAACGTGCAAAAATTTTTTTAGTAAATTAAAGTAATAACGTAACTATACGAAGATTACGCCGAGCGAGGCGTTGTCTCGATAATGACGAAAAAAAACGGAGAATCGAAACTGCCTCAATCCTCCGCTATGCTAATATTCTTTAAATCGTCACCTCACATCGTATCGTTCGAACCGGACGATCGTCAGCACGAACATCACACCCATATAGGCGAGCATCACCATGAGATACTTGAGCGTTTCGGCCAGGCGTTCGGCGATAGTGGCCGGACGCTCCGCATACTGTGGTATTTCTTCGTAGGCAACCGACTTTCTTGTCGTCGAAAGATCTTCGCTCGGATTATACCAGTGCGGACTCTTGTCGTCTCCGGCGTCGAGTTCTTTGAACCATTGCCGGTATTGGATCTTGAAATTCTGTAAATCGTCATAGTTGTGCCTCAGGCGGGGGTAGCCTCCGTCGAGCAGCGCTTCCGTGCCGTAATCGAAGACGGCGAGCGGCGATATCCACGTCCAGCGGCGCGTCGTTTCGACCTGGCGGAACTGGGCGGCGTAGTATTCGCCCCAGAAGTCGCCCTCGTTCCTGTCGAACGCCATTTGCATGTTCGCGCGGGTTTCGTGAGGAGGATAAAACAGGTTGCCACTGTGAGCCGCCCATTTTTTCGGATCGGTAAACGAATCCTCTATCTCTACCCTTTTTGCCTCCATCCTGGTTGTCATCACTTTGCTCTTTTCCACCGGCAATATCGCCATACCGACCGTGTTTGCCATGTTCGGCACGGCAATCAGGAACACGAGCCACAGCGATACCGACATCAGCAGGCTGATGTTCGAACTGTTGCACATCACCGACGAAAACAGCCCGATGGCGCTCATGCTGCCGGTGAAGAAGACGACGAACAGCAGGAACAGCCCGATTTCGGAAAACGTCTCGCCCGTGATGCTCACCGACGGCGAAAGCGTCAGGATCACCAGTGCAAGCAGAATCCCGGCCAGAGCGCACGCTATCAGCAGCACATTGACGGCAATGAATTTCCCGGCCAGGATATGACTGCGCTTGACGGGATTCGACAGACACAGCGCCAGCGTGTGCCGTTCCTTCTCGCCCGACACGGCGTCGAACGAAAATATTATCGCAAGAAAACTGAACAGCACCGTCAGCGTGAAGCCCCAGTTGATACGGTTCGAGGGCATCGCCAGCGGATTGTCCTTGTTGATATTAGTAGTAAACCATAACCGGTTAAAGGCGGTATAGACAAATGTATTGGACATGTTCGGTTCGCCGCAGTCGGAAATAAAACCATTGTTGCGCGGCGGCAGTTGATATTCCCGTTTTTCGATAACAACTTGCGTGGCATTGCTTGTCAGCTTGCGCAACTGTTCCTCCCGGTTGGCGGTCAGTTCGCGGTAGCTTTTGACGGACTCCCCGTATTCTCTTATATACGTTATCGACGATACGGCAAACATCAACAGCACCATACCCAGCGTTATCGGTAATCGCAGTCCGTACAGGAACTGCTGCAATTCGTGAAATATTATATTTTTCATCTTTCTGATTTTTAGTTTACCTGACATCATATTTAATAAACGACATGTACGACAGCCAGAACAGCAGGATACACACAACAAGTATGCCTGCGATGAGGTAAAGCTGTTCGTACAGATCGTTGCCAAGCGTCGGCTCGGCGTATGCAAAGCGCGGAAGACTGCCCGTATCGATCTTATTTAACGCATTGTAATAATCGGTGAACGAATTTACGTTCGGGATGCTCTTCGTAAATTCGTCGGATTGCCTGTTAGCCTCATCCATGTCGTTCGGGAATGTATGTTCGTCCTGTGAGGTGAAGTAGGCATACGAGGAGAAAATCCGGTTTTGGACATAATATCCGAAAAACGTATCCTGGAATTGCCTTGCCTGGTTCATGAACTGCACTTCGCTGTCCACACCCGTGCGGCAAAGCGATGCTGCGACGTGCTTGAAGATGCCGGCGGGCGAGAGGCACGACAGGTATCGCATGGTCTTCTCCTGACGGTATATCTGTTGCAGATAGTCGGACTGTATCGCCCATTTCTTCGCGCAGTTGTCGAGAATAATGGGATTGGCGAGTTCTTTTTTTCGACGCTCGTATTCCATCACCGATCTGGGAGTGAAATAGATGGTATGCTGACCGTCCCAGTCCCCGCCCATACAAAACATATAATACCCGCCTTGCAGATTTTCGTTTTTCAACGTTTCTTCCACCTCTTTCGACTGCACATTATGCCAGTGATTGTCGATCTCGCCGATATTGTGCTTCATTTGTTTATAATCGTCTGCCGGAGTGATGTTTTTGCCCAGGTACGACGCCGCGTTGGGTAGCAGGAACAGCAGGAAACACCAGATGAACAGGTTCAGTATGATACTTGTCGTCGAGCTTTTTGTACGGCTCGATATGAAGCCGCCGAGAAACACGAAGAATCCGAAATAAATCAGGCTCATCAGCAGCAGGACAAGGATACGTCCGTAGTCGCCCGTCGAAAACCGCACCGCCGGCGACAGTTGTATAATCAGCAGTATCACAAGGAAACAGATGACTATAACAGGTATCAGCGTGAGGAATATCCCCGTGATCTTGCCGAGGAAGAACGTCGAGCGGCTTACCGGATTGCTGAGCGCCAGCTTGAGCGTGCCCTGTTCCTTTTCGCACGAGAGCATGTCGTGCGAAAACAGTATGCCCAGCAGCGAAAGCAGTATGGCAAGCGCCGTAGCGAAATCCAGCGACATCGAGGCGCTCATAAACGGATTCTCGTTCAGCGAAACGATGTCGGTCGAAAACACCGGTTTCTCTTTCCTGTCAAGTCCGATTTTCGAGCCTGTCTGTTCCATAATGCCTTTGCTGAATATACTGAGCGGCGACACCGGCTTCACCAGTATCGGCTTGACCGAATGTAGCGTAGGCGCGGCTTCATATATTTCCGCAGCCTTCTTCACATCCGCCCCGTACTGTGCAAGGCGGTTTGTGTATGTCTGTATACCCGTATATACGGTGTAGGGTATCAGCGCCAGACACAACAGTAATCCCACGATAAATCCGGGCGTTACGATGTTGTTCCGAAATTCCTTTTTAGCTATATGCCAAATCATATTTCAATTACGAATTAATAATTACAAATTAAAAATCATCTGCGGGTTTGTCATATCAGTCATGCGATGCCGTCCGCGTTCTCATGATGCATTTGAAATGGCGATACGGCGGACGTGCCGAGTTTCCTTTGCCATCTGCGTCACTCCTCATTATGTACTTGAACGGGCAGTATCATCAATACCCGCCTGTTCGATCCGCAGGCTTTAACCGCGCGACGGGGGCGTCATTCCCTGTCAGCGTATGTCGTAGCGTTCAAAACGGATAACCGCCAGCACGAACATCACTCCCATGTAGGCGAGCATCACCATGAGATACTTGAGCGTTTCGGCCAGGCGTTCGGCGATAGTGGCCGGACGCTCCGCGTACTGCGGTATTTCCTCGTAGGCAACAGCCTCTCTTGTTGTTGAAAAATCTTCATACGGGTTGTACCAGTGCGGACTTTTGTCGTCTTTGTCGTCGAGTTCCTTAAACCATTGAAGATACTGAATCTTGAAATTCTGCAAATCGGCATAGTTATGCTTCAGACGGAGATAGCCTCCGTAGAGAAGCGCTTCCGTACCGTAATCGAAGACGGCGAGCGGCGATATCCACGTCCAGCGGCGGGTGTTTTCCACCTGGCGGAACTGGGCGGCGTAATGTTCGCTCATGAAATATGCCTCGTTCCTGTCGAACGCCATCTGCATGTTGGCGCGGATTTCGTGCCGGGGAAAAAACGGATCGTTACTTCTCGACGACCATTTCCCCTCCGGAAATGAGGCTTCTATCTCATTGCGTTTTCCCTGTATTTTTGTTTGCATCACGTTCACCTTTTCCACCGGCCAGGCTGCCATGCCGAGCGTCTGCGAAAAATTGGGGATGGCGATCAGGAACACTAACCACAGCGATACCGACAGTAGCAGGCTGATGTTGGAAGTGCTGCACATCACCGACGAAAACAGCCCTATGGCGCTCATGCTGCCGGTGAAAAAGACGACGAAGAGCAGGAACAGCCCGATTTCGGAAAACGTTTCGCCCGTGATATTCACCGCCGGCGAAAGCACCAGGATCAGCAGCGCCAGCAGGATGCCCGCCAGAGCGCACGTTATCAGCAGCAGGTTGACGGCAATGAATTTGCCGGCCAGGATATGGCTGCGCTTCACCGGATTGGAGAGGCTCAGCGCCAGCGTATGCCGTTCCTTCTCGCCCGACACGGCGTCGAACGAAAAAATGACGGCAAGAAAGCTGAAGAGTACCGTGAGGATAAAACCCCAGTTGATGCGGTTCGACGGCAGCAGCAGGGGATTGTCGCGGCTGATGGCGGAGGAAAAATGCAGCCGGTGGAAGGCGCTGTAAATAAGCGTATTTGGCATGTCCGATTCGCCGCAGTCGGAGATAAAGCCGTTGTTGCGCGGCGGCAGCCGGTATTCGCGCGAACGGGTGGCTACGTTGCTGGCGTTGCTCGCCATGTAGCGCAGCAGATGTTCCTGTCCGAGGGCAAGCATGTGGTAACTTTTGACGGTTTCCCCGTACTCGCCGATGTAGGTTAACGACGACACGGCGAACATCACCAGCACGATGCCCAGCGTGATCGGCAGGCGCAGCCCGTATAAAAACTGCTGCAACTCGTGGAGAATTAAATTTTTCATACGTAAACGAGTTAACGGTTTGACAGGTAAACGAGTTGACGGGTAAATGAATACTCCTTTACATGCCCCAGTAAGTTTGTTAAACATAAATATTTCATACTCTTAATTTTTAATTCTTAATTCTTAATTATTTAAGGTTTATCTCACGTCGTATTTGATGAACGACATAAATGAAAGCCAGAACAGCAGGATACATGCAATCAGGATACCTGCAACGAGGTAGAGCTGTCCGTACAGATCGCCGCCCAGCGTGGGCTGCGCGTACACAAAGCGGGGGAGCGACTGTGTGTCGACGTATCCTAATGAACTGAAATAATCGGCGTTTAGCGAGCCTGCCGGTTTGGCTTCTTTTTTCCAGCTATCCTCCTGCGCCCTTGCTTCGTCCCAGTCATTGGGCAGTTCGGATTCTTTCTGCTGCGTGATGTATGCCCAGGAAGCGAAAATCCCGTTTTGCATGAAATATCCGTAAAACTCATCCTGAAACTGCCTCGCACGGTCCATGAAATGCACTTCGCTCTCCCAGCCCGTGCGGCAGAGCGATGCGGCAATATGTTTGAAGATTTCGGCGGGCGAGAGGCACGAGAGGTAACGCACGGTCTTCTCCTGACGATATACCTGCTGCAGATAGGCGGACTGGATGGCCCATTTTTTGTCGCAGTTCCCAAGCAGTATGGGGGCAGCCAGCTCCTTCTTGCGCCGCTCGTATTCCATGCTTGGCCTGGGTGTAAACAGCAGTACATTGCATCCGTCCACGTCAGCCCCCGTACAATAATTCCAGCCGCCCGGTTCCAGGTTTTCGTTTTTCAGGGTTTCTTCCACTTCCTTCAACTGTACGTCCCACCACTGTTTATCAATCTGGCCGGTATTAAAAGTCACCAGTTTGTAATCGTCCGTGGGCGAGATATTTTTGCCCAGCCGGGCGGCGGCGTTGGGCAGCAGGAAGAGCAGGAGACACCAGATGAACAGGTTCAGGACGATGCTCGATGCGCCGCTTTTGGTACGGCTCGAAATGAAGCCGCCCAGGAAGACGAAGAAGCCGAAATAGACCGGGCAGAACAGCAGCAGGACGACGATGCGTCCGTAGTCGCCCGCCGAAAACCGCACCGAAGGCGAAAACTGTATGATGAGCAGTATCGCCAGGAAGCAGACGGCCAGAATAGGCAGCAGGGTCAGGAAGATACCCGCCGTTTTACCCAGGAAAAAGGTTGAACGGCTCACGGGGTTGCTGAGCGCTAACTTGAGCGTGCCCTGTTCCTTTTCGCGCGGGAGCATGTCGTACGAAAAGAGCACGCCCAGCAGCGAGAGCAGGATGGCCGCCGCCATGGTGAAATCGAGCGACATGAAGCGGCTCATGAACGGGTTCTCGTTCAGCGAAACGATCTCAGCCGAAAAGACGGGCTTCTCCTTGCGGTCGAGCTCCACCTTCGAGCCGGTCTGTTCCACGATGCCGCTGCTGAAAATGCTCAGCGGCGAAACCGGCTTGACAAGCAGCGGGTTGACCTGCGAATAAGTCAGCGACCTCCGATAGACGTCGTCGGCTGCCTTCACGTCCACCTCATACTGTGCGAGGCGGTTTCCATGCGTCCGTATACCCGTATATACGGTATAGGGTATCAGCGCCAGACACAACAGTAATCCCACGATAAATCCGGGCGTTACGATGTTGTTCCGAAATTCTTTTTTAGCGATAAACCAAATCATGTTCGGTTACGAATTAAAAATTACGAGTCAATTTACCGTTTCGGCATACATTACGGCTTCCTGCATGTAGTCGAGGTAGATGCGTTCGAGGTCGTCGAGCAGGAACTCTTCGCGTGTACGGAGCATCACCAGCCGTCCTTCCTTCATGATTCCTACACGGTCGGCGACGGCTTTGGCGCGGAAGATGTCGTGCGTACACATCAGGATGGATTTGCCCTGACTGCGCAGTTTCATCAGCATCTGCATCAGTTCGGCGGCCGATTTGGGGTCGAGGCCGGAGGTCGGTTCGTCGAGCAGGATGTTGGGCGCATCCTTAATCATCGAAATAGCCAGCCCGACCTTCTGCCGCATTCCCTTGGAAAAGGTTTTCAGTTTCTTTTCAAAAGCCTCGTCCTGCAATCCCACATTACGCATGACGTCGTAATAGTTTTGCCGGGTGAGATGCGGCTTGCCGGCAAGTTTGGCGAAGAAGTCGAGATTCTGTCGCGCGGTGAAATTGCCGTACAGCATCACGTTTTCCGATACGTACGAGATGAGCCGTTTCGTTTCCAGCGGATTCTTCACCACGTCGACACCGTCGACCAGGAGTTGTCCCGACGTGGGTTCAATGAAATTGAGGAACAAGTTGATGGCCGTCGTTTTACCGGCGCCGTTTGCTCCCAGCAGGAAGAATATCTCTCCCGGCTTGATGTCGAGGTTCAGGGCGTCCAATGCCAACTGCCCGTCCTCATAACGCTTTGTCAAATCAATTGCCTGTAACATAATCTTAATTTTTTGGTTTGTTATTATTATCTTATCTATCAAATCGTATATGTATCCGCTAAACACTACCTCACGTCGAAACGTAAAAAAGCGACAAAAGCGCACACGAAAAACAGGAGGCCGTACGTACATAGCAGCAGGATATCCAGCCCGTTTTGCCGCAAGACGTCGCCGGTGTCCTGATACGTGTAATTGTCAAGTACGGGAACGGATACTTCATTCGCATTAAAACCTTCCACCACGTTGGTTGAAGTCATAGCGTTTCCTTTTGCATGATATTCTTTTAAGATAAACTTATCGTATATTTCCCGTTTTACCGTTTCCTGATATTGCAATGCCTGCCTGATGAAGTTGTCGGCTTCCGAATAACCTGTCCTCGAAAATTCGGCCATCAGGTTGTTGACGATGCCGACGGGCGACAGGCAAGTGATGGCTCTTCCCAGACGGTTTTGCCGGTCGCAGCGCATCGTATAGTCGTCGGTCAGGCGGTTCGTCTCCGTCGTCAGGCGCTGCGTGTATTTCTCGTGTATCGGGACGACCTGCCCGTCATACGCATCATTCACATCCTGCCAGTCACTCGAAATACCTTGCGTACCCGGCCTGAATTGCATCCGTAGATTTTCATACAGGTCGCTTTCTTCCGCCCGCTGCTCCTTGAGGATATTTTCACGGAGGAGCAATTTTTTACTTTCAAAAACGCTGTTCGATTCCACGGGATAAATGCTTGCGCTGATGATCGGACTTATTTTCGGGACGACCAGCCCGAGCACGATCCATATCAGCAGCAAGACGTTGATGGAGAGCGTAGAATTGGCGGTCAACGCGGATATCCACAGCCCAAGGTTGAAAAGAGTGAACAGGAATACGAGGCTGATCACCGTCATGAGAAGTATCGCCGGCAGGATATCCGCAGAAAAAACACTGATGATACCCGAAAAATGAACGACCGAAAGGGCGATCAGCATGGACAGGAAGAACGGGATCAGAAACACGATGTAATTGCCCAGCAACTTGGCCATCAATACCTGCCGCCGGTATACGGCATTGGCAAGTATCGCACGCAGCAAGCCCTGCTCCTTGTCGCCCGATATGCAATTGAACGTGAACACAACGGCAAGGATCGACAGTACAAAGGCGACGATAAATCCGAAATCTATTTCGCCCAGTAACTCCTTTTTGCTGTCGGGTCTGGCATACTCTATGCTGTAATTCCCGTCGTGCGAAGTGATCATCTTATAAGGCATTTTATTATCTATTCCACGTGAGAATATACTCAGGGGAGAAGGAGGGTGTACGCCTTCGGCCTTCATGTTGTAATACACCTGCGTGATGTCGCGGTATACCTGCACCGCCTGATGATAATCCGACAAGCGTTGCGAATAGTCTTTGACCGAAACGTAAAAACTCAGCGGGATGATGCTCAGGCACAGGACAAGTACCACCCAAAAACGGAAATCGGCGATAGCGCCCTGTATTTCCCGTATAAACAATGTTTTAAATGTATGATTTTTCATTTTTCACGATATTTATTTCAGTTTCATGCGTTATCTTCGGCTCAGTTTGATTCCGAACCACACCAGTCCGCCAACCACGCCGATAAGCAGCAGCAGGAGAATCACGGTACCGACGACGGATGTTTTTGCGTTTACCTGTATGCGGACGGTCTTATCTTCGGTATCGACTTTGCGGTTATCGGCGAGGGCTTCGGTTTTGATTTTCACTTCCTGTGCGCCGACGCCGCTGTTTTCGGGAGGGAGGATGACGACGTGCACGGCTGTTTCCTTTTCGGGTTCGAGCGTGCGGATCAGGTCGGGTGTGATGACGGTTTTCCATCCGAGCGGACTGTCGGCGCTGATTTTGATGTTGTCCAGACGTCGCGTACCGGCGTTACGCACGGTCAGATTCATCGTCACACTGTCGCCCGTCGATATTTCGTGGTAGAGGTTGGTGGCGCGTACTTCGATTTTCCCCTTTCCGCGCGGCACAAGCTCCAGCAGTTCTCTGCCGCACGAGAGGGCTGCGAGTTGTTCGGGCGTGAAGGAGGAGAGGTCTTTGCCGGCGATTTGGCTGTACTGTTCGCCGGTGAGCGTGAGGACGCAGAATTTCAGCGGCATGTCGATGCGTATGCGTTCGTCGTCGCGATCGGGCAGGTAAACGCGCAGGGAGAGCTTTTTGGTGTTCACGCCCTGGGTGAACTTGATTTGCGAAATTTTGCTTGTTTCGTCCATGAACTCACAGGTGATTTGCTGCGGCAGTCCTGCAACCATCAGACGGTAAACGTCGTCGGACGTCGAGAAGCGTTCGAGCGTCAGCGCGTAGGTGGCGCTCGAACTGAGGTCGGCCTCCTGCGAAAACTGCATCGAGCTGATGTCGATCACGTTGATGCTTGCATCCTGTTTGAGGTAAATATTCTTTTCGTTTGTACGTCCGTTGTAACTGAGTGACACGGCGAGGTTTTCGGTGTCCTTGAGGAGCTCGAAGTCGGCGGAAGCCTCCTGCCCGATTTCGATGGACGGAATCCGGTATTCGTAAGGCGAGCCGATGATGGTATGGTCGGTGATGTCCGATAGCGACACGAAAACGTTATAGACCTTCCCGGCACGCATTTCGGGAGTGAACACGTCAAAATGTTCCTTAAACCGGTTCAGGTATTCCTCATTGCCTTCAAGCGTGCTTTTCAGGGTGATTTTCACTCGGCGTTCGCCGCCGGCGGTCTGGTATTTTACCGCCCGCTCAATAATCACGTACGACTGCTGTGAAATCAGTTGCAGAATGAGTTTCTGATAGTCGACCTCGCGGCTTAGCAGGGCGTTTTTCGACTTGGAGTATTCGTTTGCCGAGATTGCTTTTTCCTCGTACAGGCGTGTATCGTTTTCAAACTGTTGGCGGGCTACTTCGTAGTCGGCGCGTGCTTTTTTAAGGTCAAGCAGGATACTTGCCCTGTCTTTCCCGCTGTTTTGCGTTGTCGCGTTCTGACCGTGCCCTGCGACGCATACGGCCAGCAGGAAGGAGAGGGCTGTCAGGATTCGCAGCGCCGAATGGCGCCGTGTTGAAACGGTTCGGTGTATTGGAGTTCTCATGCTGTTATTTCTATTTTTTGAATGACACGGAATTTACGTTTGTTTTCAGTTGATTTTGTGCGCCTGTTTTCAGTTGATTTTGTAGCTGCGGTTGTTTTCAAAGTCCCACATGGTACATCGTTTCAGGTCGGCAAGCGCCAGTTGATAGGTGATGTATGCGTTGATAAAAGCAAGTTGTACCTGCGAGAGCCGTTCCTGTTCCGTTGCCAGTTCCTGCCCTGACAGGTCGCCGTTTTCGAAACGCAGCTGTGAGATACGGTAACTGTTTGCGGCGTTATCCTTGTTCTTTTGATTGATACGGAATCGCTTTTCGGCTTCATAGACCATGCGGACGATTTCGCGGATTTCCTTTACAATCACGTCGTTTATATTTTCAAGTTTCAGATGTTTTTCCTTCAGTCGGATGGTTTGGCTTCTGACGATGTTTCGTCCGCGTCCCCAATCGAGTATCGGGACGGTGAGCGTAAAGGTAACACCCCGGTTGGGCGGTCGCACCATGAAGTTGTCGAACGAAGAGCGGAAAAGCTCCGGTATGCCTCCGGGCTGTGTGCTTAGTCCTGTAAAATCGTAGTAAGCGTAAATATTCCCTTTGATTTCGCGTTCGCGTTTGGCACGGTCGATTTCTATCTGTTGCAGTTTGACGTCATATTCGGTCTCCTTCACTTCCAGGCGGTTTGCCAGGGCCTGTTCGATGGCGATCTGCAAGTCGACCGTCACCGTCTCAAAGTCCATTTCGGCAACAATGTCTATTTCTTCGGTCATGTCAATTCCTATCAGGAGTTTGAACTCGTCTTTCTGCAGTTCATATTTCCCGGAGCTTTCCAAAAGGTTCACGTCGCTTTGCAGCGCATTGATTTCGGTCACCAGCAGGTCGCCTTCGGGGATATTCCCGGTTTCGAACTTTAGCCTGGCGATGCGTAAAGCCTCCTGTGCATTACGAAGCTGTACTTCGTTGATCTGCCGTTCGTAGGCCGCCTTATAAACTTCGTAAAAGCTTTTGGTGACGTTGTAGACGATGTCCATTTGTGCGCGGGTGAAGAACAGTTCAGCGCGTTCGTATTGATATTGTGCAACTTTCAGGTTTTCGCGCAGTTTGTTTTTCGTGAACACCGGCTGAACGAAAATCAACCCGAACTGGCTGAACGCCTGCTTGCGCCGGAGGGTGGAATAGTCCTGGGCGAACGTTGCCCGCAGGTTTTCATGATACAGGTTTCCCGACAGAGCGAGATTCCCGCCGGTAGGAAGGACGTAGGTAAACTTCAGGTCGCCGCCGAAGCGTATCGAGCTTGTGGAATTGTAAACCGGCAAATCGTCGGCTTGCGCAATGGCCGATACCTGCTCGTCCCACGACGGCGCGTAGAGGTTTAAATCCAGCCTCGGCTTGAATTGCGCCTTGTAGTAAAGGTATTCGTACTGCATCGCTTTACGGTCTTCGTCGTTCGATTGCACCGTATAACTCCTTTGTAAAGCAATATTCACCGCCTGTTCGATAGTCAACGTCGTTTGATGCTGTCCACGTACTGTCCACACAAACATTAATCCCAGGGCGAGTGAAATAAAACAGGTCTTCATGTAACATTATAATTTTTATAATAATAATGTCATACAAATAATGTGCCGAATATTATAACATATTGATTCTCCTGATGCCGGAAGATAACGTTGTTTGTTTAAGGGGACGGGACGGGAAATATTCGGGTAAATTATTACTTGATGCAGCGTGTAAATATTTACCCAAACTGTGTTTCACGCGCAAACATCCGGAAACTACAGTCCGTGTTTTTTCATTTTGTTGAACAACGTCTTTCTGCTGATGTTTAATGCCTGGGCGGTCAGGGTGCGGCTGTAACCGTAACGCCTGAGTGTTTCCACGATCAGATGTTTCTCTGTCGCCGAGTGTGTTTTGCGGATGATGTCCGTTTCGTTTTCGTCCAACAGTTCCGCTTCGATAGACACGGGATATCCCTTGACGCGCATGGGCAACTGGTCGACGTCGATGATGCCGTTTTGCGACAGTATCATGGCGCTTTGCAGGGCGTTCTCCAGGTCGCGGATGTTGCCGGGCCATTCGTATTGCGTCAGCTTGTTGATAGCCTGTCGTGTGACGCCGGTGACGTTCACGCCCAGCATCCTGTTGTATTTGGCGATGAAATAGTCGGTCAGCAGCGGAATATCGTCGCGGCGTTCGCGCAGAGGGGGTATATGTATGGTGAATATGTTCAGGCGGTAGAGCAGGTCCAGACGGAAAAGGCCCTGTCGGACTTTCTCTTCCAGGTTACGGTTGGTGGCTGCGATGATGCGTATGTCCACGGCGATCGGTTTCTTACCGCCTACGCGGGTGAAGGTACGGTTTTCCAGCGCTCGCAACAGTTTCACCTGCGCTTCAAGAGGCAATTCGCCTATTTCATCGAGGAATAGCGTCCCGCCGTCAGCCTGTTCGAATGCGCCGGGGCGCATCTCTTTGGCGTCGGTGAAAGCGCCCTTTTCATGACCGAACAGTTCGCTTTCGATTAATGACAGAGGTATTGCGCCGCAGTTGAGCGTTATCAACTGTTTGTCCGCACGCGGGCTGAAGTTGTGTACCGACCGTGCAACCAGCTCTTTTCCCACGCCGCTTTCGCCGAGTATCAGCACGGTGACGGACGTGACGGCAACCTTGCGTACCTGAGCCGTCACCTGTTGCAGTTTGGCGCTGCTTCCAACGATTTGTCCGAGTGAGCAGGTCTCGTCGAGGCGTTTTTTCAGATGGTTCAGTTCGCCCGACAGATTTTTGTATTCGATGGCGCGACGTACGGTCAGCAGCAGTTGGTCGTTGTCGAACGGTTTCTCGATAAAATCGTATGCGCCTTCCTTGATGGCGTTCACCGCTAAAGGGACAGAACCATGCGCGGTGACAATAATGACTACTGTGGAGGGATGTCGGTTCTTTATATGTTTGAGCGCTTCCATGCCCGTCATGTCCGGCATTTGCTGATCCAGCAGCGCGACGTCGGGATGAAAGCGTGCGGCTTCGCCGACGGCCGATGCGCCGTTGTCGACAGCACGGACTTCGTATCCTTCGTCCCGCAAGAGCAGGATCATCACTTTCCGGATTCCTGCTTCGTCGTCGGCTATTAAAATGCGTGTATTCATCGTTATAACTTGTTCTGTATCGTTCTATATCGTTCTATACCGTTTGCGGCAACCTGATGATCACCGTAGCGCCTTTTCCGGGCTGACTGTTTATGTCCATTTCGCCTCCGTGCCTGTTAATGATGCCGTATGAAATGGGCAGGCCGAGGCCTGTGCCGTCTTTTTTGGTGGTGTAGAAAGGGTTGAAAATATTTTCGACATCGCCGGGTTCGATGCCGTTGCCCGAATCGGTGATGGAAATCAGCAGATATCGCGACTGGTAATCCAGCGACCGTCCGGCCTCGATGCACAGCGTCAGCTGTCTGTCCTTACTGTTTCCCATCGCTTCCACAGCGTTGAGGAGGACGTTAAGAAAGACCTGCTTCAGCTGTGAAGCGTCGGCCGTCACCACAGTGTTTTTGACGAGTATATCGAAGGTTATGCCGATTTGCTGCTTTGTAACGGTATTATTGAGCAGTACGAGCGTTTGTTGCAATAACTGTTCGATATCGACCCGTGTCATTTCCAGCTCCGAGGGCCGGGAAAACGACAGCAAGCCCTGTACGATTTTATTGATGCGGTCTACCTCGTCCATCAGTTCGCCGACCATTTCCAGCTTGTCCGGATCGTGCAGGCCTTTGCCCAGATACTGTATGGTACTGCGGATGGCGGTCAGCGGATTACGGATTTCGTGCGCCGCTCCCGCCGCCAGTTGTCCGACAAGGGCTAAGCGGTCGGCACGATACATTTTCCTGATGCGCGCACTCTGTTCCTCATGGAGGGCAGTGTTTTCAATGGCTAACGCCGCCTGATGGAACAGCAGGTTCAATAAATCAATCTCATCTTCGGAGAAATCATTCCCGTCGGAACGTCTACTCAACAAAACAAATCCGTTGAGACGGTTGACTACTTTCAGCGGAAAAATCAATTCGACGCCCGCCTTGCGAATCAGCTCCTGCTCCTGTCGGGAGAAATAAGACATGACGCTGCTCGACGAACGGGAAACGTGAAAAAAACTGTCGTTCACCGACAGCCAGTTGACCAATTTACTGTGAGGCGTGAAACGTATATTCCGGAACAGTTCGTCGTCATCCCGAGCCTTCCCTGTGCGAACATATTTCTCCGTCTCGGAGTTCAACAGATAGACCACGATCCTGTCGACAAGTGAAATCTGCATAATCTTCGAAAGAATATTTGCTACCAGCAAATCCCGGTCGGAAATCAACATCAGCGAACGGTTAAATTCGGAAAGCATGATGTGCGAAAATTTCCGTTCAAACAATAGCCGGTGTTGTTTATTTTTAGACAGAGGCATATAACGATGGCTTTTAGGATCTAAATAATGTACCATGAATATTACATTAAAATAATGCTGCAAATGTACATAAAATTTGCGGATTCCACACAGACCCGTGAAAACGGTTAAATCTTTTTTTGAGGCGCTATGAGAAATATCCGGCTATTCGATAGCGTAAGAAATCTTACGCCTTTCAACCCCGCAGTTTTTGTGTAATGCTGCCGGATAATTTATTTTACATCAGCGCTTTGTTTTTTGATAATTGCCATGTTGCGGATTTTGAGATATAAATAAAGTGTAACATATGACATCAAAGACGCCGGATAAAGCATTATATACTCTTTACTTCGCATCGCTTATCATACCCAAACACGCTTAACCGTACTTTACTTCTCACCGGATTGAGAACTTGCCTCCAGAGCGGCAAGTCTGGCAAGAAGAGCTTCCTTTTCCGCACGTTCACGGGCAAGGGCGGCTTCCTTTTCCACGAGGACGGCTTCCTTTTCCGCAAGGGCGGCTTTATTCTCGGCAAGGGCAGCATCCTTTTCGGCAAGGGCAGTTTTATTCTCGGCAAGGGCAG
>JAITBC010000367.1 GCA_031283785.1 Tannerella sp.
TCACGGGTGAAAGGTTGATTTTGTTCTCTTCAAAATCAACATACTGGATTCATTAAAAAAATGCAACACAAAACTGTATCGGAAATGTAATGCATACTGTAACTTTTTACGGATTAAGGGCTATAACTCCAAACTTAAATTAAGTATGTTCAAGGCACACTGTGTCTGTGAGAATAATATATGATACTTAATGCTGTCATATGTGTTTGGAATGAAGAGGATATTATTGAATCGACCGTCAAACACGCCTTTGCGCAGGGATGTGCAAATGTATTTATCGTTGATAATGCCAGCATTGATAAAACTGTTCAGAATGCGGTAAATGCAGGCGCAAAACTTGTAACACGGTTTGACAGTAAATATTGGAACGAATTTGAAAAAATTGCATATCTAAATACGATTGTCAGAAACTATAATCAACAGCGTGATGAAGATTATATATGGTGGTTGTATCTTGATGCAGATGAGTTCCCAAACATAGACCATGACTTGACAATACTTGATTTCCTTAAACAATTAGATCCATCTGTACGTGCTGTGCATGGATACATGTTTAATCATATTCCAACTCATCCGCCTTATCACCTCCAGGGTTATCATCCTGCTGATTTTCAACCGATATGTGTAAAATCTGACACAACAAAAATATCATTATTGCGTTATGACAAAAACAAACCGCACCTTTATTCGGGTGGTGGGGCACACACGTTTGATACATGCGGAGAAATTATTTCAATGGCGGAGAATATCCTTGACATTCATCATTTTCAATACAGAAAACAAAACGATACTCTGAAAAGATTAAAATTACTCGCAGGGAAAAATAGTGATGGAACAAGTAGAATTGATTGGTTTGATAAAAAAGCAAAACATGATAATAAATCTTTGACAGCACAATCTTCATACCATAATCGTTATAATAATTCTAAAACAATTTACATTGAAAATATATATAAGTCGATGATTGCTACCATTTCTCATTCACATAAATACATTTGCCGATGGTACAATCCGCTTGAAATAGCTATATCTGACTGTTCAGAACAAGATAGATTGCTTTGTCTTGGCATTCATTATTTTTTTCTGGAAAAATATGATTTGGCATTGTTCAAATTCAATGACTTGCTGGAAATTAGCAATAATAATAAGAAGCTACAATTGTTAATTACAATTAAAATCGCAGAATGTTTATCATTTACCAATAAAAAAAGTTCATTGTCTTTGATAAAACCGATATTAAAATATCATGACACAGAAATCCGTGGTTATGCTGAAAAGCAATTTAACTTGATATCTGAAGATAAACTATTACATGAGGAAGAAAATATAATTAAAAATATTGTTAACTATTATGCCGAGTTCAAGAATAAAACATTTATATAAATACTTTTTATGAGATATAAATTAAAATAAAATTCTCAGGCAAATTTATATACATTTTATTTGAGATTGTCGCAAAGCGAAGTGAATTCGCCTTGCGACAATCTCGCGGCAAGGATTTGCAAGTATTTTTCAACTTCCTTTTCCCTGTCCTATTTCAAGCCTTCCATGACGCTCCGCAGTTCCGTTGCTGCGCGTGCGAGTTCCTGCACCGCGGCTGAAGACTGAAGCATGCCTTCCGTAGTGTCGGACACCACCTGACTGATTTCTTCCAAAGCGCGGTGGATCTCCTCGGACGTGGCGCTCTGCTCTTCGGCGGCTGTGGCGATGGATGCCACCACGGAAGAGTTGTCCGATGCCATGTTCACAATCTCCGTCAGCGCCGAGCCGGAATGGTTCGCCAGTTCCGTGGCTTCGCCGATGCGCTTCGCCGCATTGTCCATTTCGCCCATATTGGTGTGGGCGGACTGCTGAATGGCCTGGATGCTGTCTCCCACTTCCTTGGTGGCGGCCATGGTCTTTTCCGCCAGTTTACGGACCTCGTCCGCGACAACCGCGAACCCGCGTCCGGCCTCGCCCGCACGGGCCGCCTCAATGGCTGCATTGAGCGCCAGAAGATTTGTCTGGTCCGCGATGTCGGAAATCACATTCATCACGCTGCCGATGCTTTCCGCCTGCCTGCCGAGTTCCTGCATATTGTGCTGCAGGTTCACGGCAACAGTATTGACTGCGTTGATGGACCGCACCACCTTGTTCACAAGGTCCGCTCCATCTGTGGCCTTGATGCGGGTCTTTTCACTCTGTTCTGAAGCCGTGCTCGCATTTCTGGTCACCTCCAGCACTGTGGAATTCATTTCCGTCATAGCCGAAGCGGTGCTCTCAATGCGGACGCGTTGTGTTTCGGTTCCGCGTGAGATTTCTTCAACCTGGGCGGCCAGTTCTTCCGAAGCGGTCGCCACTTGATTGGAAATTTCCGAGGCATGAGAAGCCACTTGCAGGATGTTGCGATGGGTATTTTTGATCTCGGTCAGGTCCGTCAGGAACTCAAAGAAGCCGACAATCTTTCCCTTCTCATCCGAAACGGGCCGGGCAGTCACGAAAACATCCATATGTTTGCCACGGGGGTTGATGTCAACATCGGAAGAGACTGGACTGTTCGCGTTCATGCAGCTTTTCCCGACACACTGGAGAGTATTGCAAACCGAGGAACACAACTGGTCGGAACAGAGGCTGTTGAGTGGATTGCCTCCCAAAGTGTCCTGAGCGGCCTTGCTCAGGAAGAGAATCCTGTAGCCCGAATCGCAGGCCATAGTCGGAACGGGCGAAAAATCGATAAGAGCCGTGTAGGCGTCTCCAACATAATTGATGGATTGGGCAAGATCGGCATACGCTCCCCGGAAGTCCTTCCTGTCCAGCCGGGTGCGCAAACGTCCGGCCTGGATGCTTGCGGCGAAATCATGCCCGGACCGGATGACACGCTTCAGGGTATCGGGGATGTGCCGAAGCGCCGCTGTCATTTTTCCTATTTCCCCTTTTTCCCTGATCTCGGCCTCGTGCTCAAAATCACCGTCAGCGATGGCCTGGGCGAATTTGGCGAGCTTGTTCAGAACCGAAACCAATCCGACAAGGATAAACACGGCGAAAAGCAAGCCAACGACAATGCCAACGCCGGAGGAAACCAGCATTATAAATTCCGTGCTTCTGTTTGAATCAACGATCTCGGCCTCTCTTTTCACCCGGTCTGCCTGGGATGCGTTGTTTACCTTGTGGATAACCTCCTCCAGTTCCACATCCCAATTATAGGTCCGACCCAGAATGCTTTCAGCCCGGATGACATTCTCCCTGTGCTGCCGGTAGGCGCGAACAATGGACTCATAGTTCGCCTGATATTCGGAAAACGCTTTATTCCCCGCCTCCGTGAGAAGGGAGACATGAAAACGGTCATTGACAGTTTTGGCCTGATCCAGCAACCTGTCCACCTCGGCGGCGTTTTCAGCGCTGCCGCGTAACCTGAAGCTGCCAATGGCAGCATTCAGGCTTGTGAGTACCCTCCAGGTGTCGTTGATCTGTCCGAGCGCGGCGACATTATTCACCTGTAACGCAAGATCGCCAACCTCCCCGAGAATTCTTTCCGAAGCCTTGAAAGCCGGGATAATGATCCGGATATAGTCGTCATACCAGGGGACAAAATCTTTTTTCATCTCCTTCAGGGCTTCCACATACTCCCGCAGCCGTGTTATCACCTGCTCCATCATTTTTTTCCGCTCAGGAACGACAGTATGGGCAAATCCATCCTGCGCTGCCGCCAGCGTTTTTTCCTGCGCTGCTATGGCCCGGTCCATATCCTTGCTGTCTGACAGGCGCATGAACTTTTCCAGGTAATAAGCGGATGCGTTGATGCCGGTGACGCTATCGCTCGCGTCAACATCAAGAACCGCAAGTCTGCTGAATTCAAGGAACAGGTTCGAGGCAGTGACCAGTCCTCTGAAACCGATGAAAGAAATACCGGCCAGCATGAGTAACATGACGGTAAACCCAGTTACGATTTTGATCTTAGTGGTCATTTGCTCCCTCTTTGTGATTCGCTTACATGTTTGTCAACGAACTGAAGTAAAATTCCCGCCTTCTGCTTACGTACATGA
>JAITBC010000381.1 GCA_031283785.1 Tannerella sp.
ATTAACTTTTTGTTCATTTTCTTTATTGACATCTTTTATTTATGTGATAAACGATTTATTCGACATAGAAAACGACCGGAAGCACCCCGTTAAAAAAGCACGTCCTTTGGCAAGCGGACAGATAAAAATATGGCAGGCGCTGATCGCCGCCGGTGTGTGTCTCGCGGGATCCATCTGCATGTTGTTTATAGGAATAAATAGCAAATACGCCTTATCCATTTGGCTCGCGTATCTGGTGTTGAACGTTTTATATAGTAGGATTTTGAAAAAAATAGTGATTGTTGATATAGCGCTACTTGCGGCGTTTTATGTACTACGCGCTTATTATGGAGCCGCAGTCACCGGTATCCAAATTTCTTCATGGCTTTTTCTTACGCTCATCAGCATGTCGCTCTATTTAGGTTGCGGGAAAAGACGAGGTGAGATTTCTGCTGGAGACGCATTTTCCCGCGAAGTCTTGCGTTTCTATAATTATCAGTTTCTAGACCGTTTCATGTACGTATGTTTGGCTTGCGCGCTCACGTTTTATTCTCTTTGGTGTAAAGAGATGCAATCTATTGTATTAATGCCGTCCGTTCCACTTTTGATCATTATTACTATGAGATATAGTTATTTGATAGAAAACGGCTCTGACGGTGACCCTGTGGAAGTTGTGTACGGCGATAAGCCTTTGATACTGCTCGGTTTGTTGTATGCCGTCGTTGTAACGGGCGCCTTGTTTGGAAGTCCGTTTGGCGCCGTAATGTAAAGTTTTGTATGTTTTTGAATGCTTCTATTTTTAAACATTTATTAAAGTTTGCGGAGTTTATAAAATTCTGCCTTGTCGGCGGAATGATGACCGTATTTAATTTCATTCTTTATTATATATACAACGAATTCTGCGACTTTAATTATCTTGTGTCAAATCTTGTTTCTTACGCGATTGCGGTAACGGTATCGTATTTTATTAATGTTGTGTTTACTTTTAATGCTAATCCGCATCAAAAAGGGATAAAGAAATTCTTTGAGTATTTTTTAATGCGCTTTGCCGTTCTCGGAGTGGAGAGTTTGTTGCTTTTTACAATGGTCGATATTGCAGGCATAAACAAATATGGTTCAAAGATTATTATTACCGGTATACTGTTTCTTATAACATTCCGATTAAGCAGGCGTATTATCGCTCCGAAAGTTCTAAAAGAAGAAAAATGAACGTATACGATTTTGACAAAACAATTTATGACGGAGACAGTACTCTTGATTTCTATTTATTCTGTCTTATACGAAATATTAAAATATCGTTGAGTATGCCGGTTCAGTTATTGTGGGCGTTATTTTATCTTATGAAAATAAAAACCAAAACTCAGTATAAGGAAAAATTCTTTTCATTCTTGTATTATATTGATGATATAGATTCTATGGTAAAAGAATTTTGGAATAAAAAAATACGGAGAATAAAACAATGGTATTTGAAGCAAAAGATGGAAGGCGACATCTGGATATCCGCATCACCGGAATTTTTATTGCAGCCCGCCGCGGAGATACTGCGAGTCAAGAAAATAATCGCCTCTAAAGTGAATCCTAAAACCGGAAGCTTTAATTCTCTGAACTGTTATGGAAAAGAAAAAGTCAGCCGTTTCCTCGAACAATTTCCTGAAGCCGTAGTCGATAGTGTGTATTCAGATTCTTTTTCCGATTACCCGCTATTTACTCTCGGTAAAAATGCGTTTATCGTGAAAGGTGATAAAATAAGGCGGTTACGATTAGAATCAATTTCAGACAGGAACGTCCTTCGGGCAACGCCTTGAAAAAAAATGGTATAAAAATATGAAGAAATTGCTGGTTATTCTCAATTATTATTTTCCTTATGTTAGCGGTGTATCCGAATATGCGCGGATACTATGCGAGGAATTGACAAAAATTGGTTTTGAGGTAACGGTCTTAACCGCAAATCATCATAGACTTTTGCCGGAAGAAGTTGTCAATGGCGTTCGCGTTATACGCGCCCCTATCATTGCAAAAATCAGCAAAGGAACGATAAGTCCTCAATTTATTTACTTGGCATATAAACTGTTGAAAAAAGCCGATGCGGTGAATATACATCTTCCTATGCTGGAATCTGGAATCATCTCGTCTTTTATTGATAAAAACAAATTAATAGCGACATATCACTGTGATATATCCCTCCCCGCTAACGCCTTTAATACCTTGATTACCATTCTCATGGATAAATCGAACTATGTATGTCTTAAAAACGCGAGGCGTATTATGGTAACTTCTATTGACTATGCCGATCATTCGCGCGTTGCGGCGCGTTTCCATGAAAAGCTCGTTGAAGCTGGCGCGCCGATAAAAAATTACCATAAAGTATCCTCCGCTACCGTATATTCAAAAAAACGGATAGGTTTTTGCGGAAGAATAGTGGAAGAAAAAGGAATTGATATTTTACTTGAGGCATACCGTATTCTGTCGTTAAAAAAAAATGATGTTTCTCTGGTTATTGCGGGTAATTACTCATCTGTAGCGGGCGGCAGTATTTTTCAGAAGTTAAAAACATATATAGATGACCATAAACTTCCAAACGTTGAATTTACCGGTGAGATAGAAGAAAATAAGATGGAACAATTTTATTCATCGCTGGACGTGTTCGTTCTGCCGAGCGTTAATTCAATGGAAGCCTTCGGGATGGTGCAAATCGAGGCAATGCGCTGCGGAGTGCCGGTCGTGGCTTCCGATTTGCCCGGTGTACGTACCGTTATTCAGAAAACCGGTATGGGATTGGTATGCAGAAAAAAAGACCCTCGGCATCTTGCCGGCTGTATTGAACAATTATTGAATAATCCTGATACATTCAAAAAACCGCTTGTCGTTATTGAACGTTTCTTCAGTACGCAAGCGATTGTTGAAATGTACGCCGGTCTTTTGAAAGATACATTTATCGGAAATTAGGGAGATAAAAATGAACGAATTTCCATTATTTATATTTAGCAGTTTGTTCGAACAATCCAATAGGCATGACTTTTTTATATCAAAAGGAACAGAAAACTATCTTCTGTACGGTCCTTATATAACGCTTGGTAAAGGGTCTTATATTTTTGAGATAGACTTTGAAATGGTAAGTAATACGCATGAAGAGGATATATGTGGTTATATTGATATGTATTATGAAAATTAGAGTTTGAAGGTATTCTCAATTATCTGATGAGCCATCCTGAAGAATACGGCGTTATGCGGGCTAACGCGCAAAAATATGTTGAAGAAAACTACCAATGGAACGACATCATGCAAAAGTTTGATGCCGCTATAAAAATAGTTGCGGGGGAGAAAGAAGAATGATTACGCCGTTGTTTATATGGGTTTTATTGATAATAAACTTTGTTTATATTGTCATTACCCCTTTATCATACTTTCTAGATCACCACCAAATTTTTATCTTTTCGCTCTACCGCCTTTTTCGCAGCTTTCTTTCTCCCCAGTCCGTTTGATTTCTATCGTTATGCTGAGGCCAAATAGATTCCTTCGGACGATATTGTTAATTCTTTACGACAATAAATTATCACCACTCAATGCTATCAATCCCCATCGGCTCCGCATTCAGCTCCATGCCGCCGACCTGTCCGTTCTTGATGTGAATCACCCTGTCGGCCATTTGTGCAATAGCCGAATTGTGCGTAATAATGATGACCGTCTTACCCGTGCTGCGGCAGGTTTCTTGCAATATTTTTAGAATTAGCTTTCCGGTAACATAATCAAGCGCACCGGTCGGCTCATCGCAAAGGAGAATTTTCGGGTTTTTTGCTAACGCACGAGCAATAGAAACACGCTGCTGTTCGCCGCCGGAAAGCTGGGCGGGAAAGTTATTCAGCCGTTCGGCTAGTCCTACGGACGTAAGGGTTTCCACCGGATCATGCGGGTTTTTACATATTTCCGAAGCAAGCTCCACGTTCTCAAGCGCGGTGAGGTTTTGGATAAGATTGTAAAACTGAAACACAAAGCCTACATCGTC
>JAITBC010000399.1 GCA_031283785.1 Tannerella sp.
TTAAATCTTTTTTTGAGGTGCTATGAAAAATAACCGGCCGTACGATAGAGGAAGAAATCTTTGTCTTTCAAACCGTAGTTTTGTGTAATGAAGCGTTGAATTTTACCGTTCAGCCGTTCAGCTTTAGCATTGGTTACACCCTGTCGGAAGCGACTTTCAAGCATTTTTTTTTCTTGCCTCGAATCCGTCAGGTTTCAAGACAGGAAAAAAAAGTATACCATAACTGTCCCGGAACTGTCCCGGCAACATAACTCCGACAAGGGTTAACCGCCTGAATCTCAAACGATTACATGCCTCTCTGTCGGGATGAGACGACTCGAACGTCCGACCTCCACGTCCCGAACGTGGCGCGCTAGCCAACTGTGCTACATCCCGTTTCCGATTACGGCTGCAAAAGTACAATATTATTTGAAAGAAACAATAAAAAAAGGGATAATAATTTTTGTTTCTTTTTCTCTTAGTATATTTTTGCAATCCAAAAACAATATGAATATGTATCGGGAAAAAGATATTTTCAGTCGTAACGAATTACTGATGGGGTCCGAAATGATGGACAAAATCAGCGAAAAGCGGGTCATATTGTTCGGCGTCGGAGGCGTCGGCAGCTGGTGTGCCGAGAGCCTGATACGTTCGGGCATCGGCCATCTGACCATTGTTGATTCCGATCTGGTCGGCGTATCGAATATCAACCGTCAGTTGCCTGCCACGACCGAAACGGTCGGACAGGTAAAAGTGGAGGTGTTGAAAAGACGCCTGCTATCCATTAATCCACACGCCGATATTACGGCTATACAAAGCGTTTATTCGGCAGAAACGGCCGCCTCGTTCCGGCTTGACAATTTCGACTACATAATCGACGCAATTGATAGCCTGCAACATAAAGCACACCTTATCGCTACGGCAACGCGTACAAAAGCAACATTTTTTTCGAGCATGGGAGCTGCCGTAAAAGTAGACCCCTCCAGGATAAAAACAGCGGAGTTCCAAAAAGTACAGGGATGCCCTTTAGCGGCTGCGTTACGACGACGCCTGAAAAAAACCGTGATGCCCGCAAAAAAATTTCTTTGCGTATTTAGCGACGAAATCCTTCCGAATAAAGAGTCTTCGCCCACTTCATCAAAATCTGCAAAACTATCATCTCCGGAGGCATCAATGCCGCCGGAAGCGCCGGAACAGGCCGCCGGCGACGGACAATCTGCATGGGATAAACGGAAAGCCCGGATCAACGGGACGATGGTTCATATAACCGCGATTTTCGGGTTCATGCTCGCCGGATTAGTTATCCGGGACATTAATAAATCATGAACATCGTCCATCGTCGGTACTTCCCAATAAAAAACATCCGGCAACACCGGTATTTCACGCCGGATATTGCCGGATGTTAATCGCAAGCAGGTGTCAGGTTATCGGATATTATCGTGCTACCGATTATTCCCGGTTAATCCTGATCATTCCGATTAATCCGATCATCCCGGTTAATCCTGATCATCCCGGTCATCCCGGTCATCCCGATTATTCCGTATTGCTCATTTCAAATTCCAGAACGCCTCCTGCACGAATGTCGTTAAAGTCTATATACAGTCTATCGTAAGGCTCTCCGTTGAGTGTGACGGATTTTATATATTTATTCTCTTTGCTGTTATTCCTGGCCGACACTTTAAACGTTCGGCCGTTTCCTACTTTTATAGAGGCCTCATCCATAACGGGACTTCCGAAATAATAACGTCCTCCGGCAGGCTCGACCTGATAAAATCCCAGGGCTGAAAGTATATACCACGAAGACATCTGGCCGACATCTTCATTACCACACAACCCGGCCGGTTGATCGGTATACATCGTTTCGAGAACTTCACGGACTTTCTCCGCTGTTTTAGCCGGCTCGCCTACAACCGTATAAAGATATATTATATGATGACTCGGCTCGTTTCCATGGGCATACTGTCCTATCAGCCCGCTGATATCCGGCGAAGCTTCATCTCCCATGTCGCCGCTCACAAGAAACAGCGAATCAAATTTATCCAGAAAAGCCTCCTTCGACCCGAATAACTTCACGAGGCCTTCCACATCGTGCGGGACAAGCCATGTATATTGCCAAGCCGTTCCTTCCGTATAATCACTTTCGCCATGTGCCGAATGGAAAGGATCAAACGGCTCACGAAACTTCCCATTCGAGTCTTTCCCGCGAATAAACCGCAGTTCCGAATCAAAATAATGTTTATATCCTTCACTCAGTTGCTTAAAATATTCGTAATCATCCGTTTTCGCCATAACATTCGCAACCTGTGCCACACTCCAGTCTGCAATCGCATATTCCATAGTTTTTGCAACCGACTGATTCTCTTTGTCAAACGGTATATAGCCATACTCGCGCATCCATTTCTGCCCCCGTTCATCGAGCATAACGGAATTTTTGAGCGCTTCATAAGCATATTTTTCATCAAAACCTTTAAAACCTTTCAGTATTGCGTCGGCAACAACACAGACCCCCGGATTGCCGACCATACAATCCGTCTCGTTCGCCATAAGATGCCATACCGGAAGTTTCCCCTGTTCTTTATAAATCGTCAACATCGTATTGACAATATCCGGCATTTTTTCGGGATGTACAATCGTCATCAACGGATGAGCCGCACGATAAGTATCCCATAATGAGAATGTTGTGTAATTAGTAAAGGACGCTTTACGATGTATCTGTTTATCCGTACCGTAATAATCTCCGTTCACATCGCAAAATTCCGAAGGAGCTATCATCGTGTGATACAATGCAGTATAAAAAACCTTCTTCATCCGGGCATCTCCGGTCTGAAAATCTATCTTGCCAAGTTCGTTATTCCATGCCGCATCAGCGTTGGCAACCGTCTGTTCGAAATCCCATCCCGGGAGTTCCGTCGCCATATTCAATTTCGCATTTTCTATGCTGACCGGCGAAAGCGCCACTTTGACATAAACCGTTTCGTTTTCGCCCGTATCGAACAACAACTGTCCGGAAACAAATCCATATTCGCTATTATTATGCGTTCTCACATCCCGTTTTAGTAAAAATTCCTTTACAGGCCTGGAGAAAACAGCCGTAAAATAGATTTTCTGGTCGTCAGCCCATCCTTTCGAATAACGGTAACCCGAAATAACAGTATCGCTTTCCTGTATCAGATTCCCGTCGACAGGCGCATCCCATCCTATTCCATGTATCAAATCAATAATGATACGAGCGTCCGACGACTTGGGAAACGTATATTTATGGAAGCCGGCACGCTTCGTAGCCGTCAGCTCCACATCAACGCCATAGCGATCAAGATGAACGGCATAATATCCGGGACGCACTTTTTCCGTCGACCGGTCGAACAACGAATACATCCCGGATTCCGGGTCGCCCGGCTTACCGCGTTCAGGCTTAACTTCTCCCGTGACAGGCATAAAAGAGATATCGCCAAGGTCGCCAATTCCCGTTCCACTAAGATGCATATGAGAAAAGCCCATAATAGTAGAATCGGAAATATGATACCCGGAGCACCAGTCCCACCCCTGACTTATATTGACAGGCCCCAATTGTACCAGTCCGAACGGGACATTCGCACCCAGAAACACATGCCCGTGATCGCCTGTTCCGATATACGGGTCTACATATTGCGTAAAGTTTTTACTCTCCCCCAACTCTTTTTCATTTGATTTGCTTCCCGCATTATTACATGAACATACGATTAATAAAAGCGTTGCAAACAATAACAATACTGTTTTCTTTATTACATTCATAAAAACAAGATTTTATATATTTAATAATCAATTCCGGACTGAAAACAGATGCAAAATTAGTATTAAATTTTCAGATTGCACACATAACGAATAAAAATATCCGGTAAAATATTCACAGGGTAACATTACATGACATGAAAAACTTTGATTTCACAATAAATACGCTATAAAAAAAGAAATAATAATCGTTCAATATTTGCATGTATATAAAGAAAATACTATCTTTGCGCCCTGATTTTCCTTAGAAGGCAGAAAAGAGGTATCGGAGCGACACCCGCCTTCGGGATATAACCTGTTAATAATTAGAAAAACAGATGTACGCAATTGTAGAAATTAACGGCCAACAGTTTAAAGTTGCGCAAGGAGAAAAAGTATTTGTGCACCACATAAAAAATGCGGAAAGTGGTACAACGGTAGAATTTGATAAAGTGTTATTAGTCGAAGCGGATGGCGTAATCACAGTAGGAACGCCGACCGTCGAAGGTGCAAAGGTGGTGTGCAAGATTGTTTCGCCGCTTGTTAAAGGAGAAAAAGTTCTGATCTTCCACAAAAAAAGAAGAAAAGGACATCGTAAGTTAAACGGTCATCGCCAGCAATTTACGGAAGTGAACATTACAGAAATTATTGCATAAACGTTGAAAGGAGAATAAGAAAATGGCACATAAAAAAGGAGTCGGCAGTTCTAAGAACGGTCGCGAATCGGAAAGTAAACGGCTTGGCGTAAAACTGTTTGGCGGCGAGTTTGCCAAAGCAGGGAATATTATTGTTCGTCAACGCGGAACGGCACATCATCCCGGCAAAAACGTAGGCGTCGGGAAAGATCATACTATTTATGCATTGATTGACGGGATTGTTGTTTTTCGCAAAACGAAAGACAACCGTTCGTATATATCCGTAAAAAGTTTATCTACAGAACCTGCGAAAATAGAAATAAAACCGGAAGCCGCAGAAGTCGAAACGCCGGTCGAAACGATTGCAGTTACGGAAGCCGAAACGGTTACAGAAACAGGAACGGCTACAGAAACATAAGCCTAAAAAACGGCGAATGAAGTCGCAACCAAAATTGCGACCAAGACAGAAGCAGAAAAAATCTTTCTTAATAAAATTAATAAGAAGAGGGGAGGTGTCGCAAAAGTCGGACAGTCCCTTCTTCTTTTTTTAAAAATGACGAAAACCTCTTGAACCGCGGGTTAATTTTTTTTTGAGGTGCTATGAAAATTGACTTGTCCTAAAATAGCTTTACAGATTATGGTACTTTGTCCTGCTATTACTTGACATTTTTGTTATAATCCTGATATGCCTTTACAGTTCGCAAAAGTAATCATATTTTTTGATTTGATTATCATTTGATTTGATTTTGGAACGGGGGAATTCCAATACTACTATTGTTTTATTTCCTGTTCATTCTTTCATGCCCGCTGACGTGATGATAATTTTTCCATTTGCGTTCCGTTTTCATGCCGGTTTGATGAATCACTTCCGGCACCATATACCCAAGGCTTTGGTGCGGTCTGCGATTGTTATACAAATCAATGATTTTTCCGGTATAAAAGCAACCATACTCTTCCAGGAATCAGGCTTGTAATCGTATAGCCATTCTGTTTTCAAAATACCGTTGATACGTTCCGCAATGGCATTTTCCCACGGGTCGCCGTTTTCCGTCATGCTGATACGTACATGGTTGCGGGTAAGCAGTTGAACATATTCTCCGCAGCAATATTGCGAGCCTCTGTCGGAATGATGAATAAGCCCTGTCTGTTTTTTGTCTTTCAGGTTGTGCAATGCCATTTT
>JAITBC010000425.1 GCA_031283785.1 Tannerella sp.
TCTCCGACGACATCCGGCGACTGCTCTCCGCTTCCGATGAGGGATGCGCCATGCGGCACAGTATCTCCGCCGGCATCAGGCGGGAGGCACGCTCGTTTTTCGTCAGGCCAAGCAGGAACTCCGTCAACCCACATTCGTCGGCCATCTGACGGCTCAGCCATTCGCAGCCGAACGTCCGGCTGTCTTCGTTTTCCAGCGACTTTATGTCTACACGTTGAATATCCGGCGTATATTCCTCTTTTTCAGGCGCTGTATTAAAAATCGCGGCAAAAATATGAAATAAGAAAGTCGCATCCAAATCATTTAACATTATTCATATACAGTCTGGGACTACAAACGACTTCTCCGGCCAATTCAATTTTATAATACGCTAACTATTAGATAAATACATATTCAGCCATCTCGTCTAACAGCTCGATTTTCTGCCGTTTTGGAGGGCATTTTTGCCAAGTTGGGCTAAGTTATCCAGGAAAGGGAGGGATGAATATTTAGAAAAGGCACTGGAAGTTGCAAGGCAGGGGTAAACAAATATCAAATTAACAGCAGAATTTTTCTGTCAAATTGTTATTGATTAGCTGAAGACTTTAAACTCATACCCTTCTTTTATAAGCCATTCGATGGATTTCGGAAGGGCCTCTTCTATTCGTCCGATGGCTTTCAGCGAATCGTGGAACACGATGATGGAGCCATTGCGCGTATATCGTTTTACATTATTAAATACACCTTTTGCCGTCATGTGCGGGCTATAATCGCGAGTTATTACGTCCCACATGATGATTCTGAAAAGTTTTCGCAACCTTAATACTTGCGGAATACGCATGTGCCCGTGTGGAGGGCGGAACAAGTTACTGTCAATATATCTGGATGCTTCTGCGGTGTTACGAATATAATTTTTCGACCGGAAGCGTATCCCTTGTACGTGGTTGAATGTATGGTTTCCGACGCGATGACCGCGTTCCAGCAACATGCGATAGAGGTCGGGGTATCTGCGTACGTTTTCTCCCACACAAAAAAAAGTCGCTTTTATGCCATATTTATCAAGCGTATCGAGAATCCACGGGGTCATCTCCGGGATCGGACCATCATCAAAAGTAAGATATACGCTTTTTTTCAGTCCTTTGGGTGCGGGTATCCGCCAAAAAGCCCCCGGAAATATCCAACGGTAAATCCGGGGCGGCTGTTCAATCAACATTGTTTAATCTTTCTTTTGACTTCCTCCCATCTGCATCGAGTAGTTGTTGAACCGCTCAATATACTGCTGGGCAAATTCTTTATCATATTGCAGGCTGATATTCAAGATATCTCTCATTATTGCCATATCGTAATTTATATTTCTCTGAAATGCTCCACGTTGCGAGGGCTTGAGCCTGAGCATCCAGTCTACTTCCGTCATAAGCCATTCCAGCATTTTTGCGGTAATATTTTTTGCTTCTTCTATTTTCCCCAGAGAAAAATAAAGCCGGGCTATAGGATGTATAGAAAAGTCGTACGGCACATTTTCTTCCGGCATCACTTCAATGCAACGGTCAAGCACATTCTTTGCGCTGTCGATTTTTTCTTCTTTAATAAGCGCTTCGGCAAGGTCGGCAAAGAGTACCTGACGGTATGATTTACACATTCTCATCGTGTTTTCTTCCAGATAAATGCCGGGTTTATCAATTCCTCCCCATTTGAATTTATTCATGACATTATCATACATTTTCTTTGTGTTGATAGTAATATCATGTGCAGTTGTATTTATTGGCAGTAACTGTAGAGCAAGTCCTGTTTTCTGCAGATTATCGGCAACATATTCATAAAGATTCCCCGGTACGGTAGATGCATAATAAATCGGGCGTTCCCATTTATTGGTATTGATCATATCCAACGTAATAACGTTTACCATAGAAATCACATTTTTCCCCTCAAAACTCATTACCAGTTCCTTTTCAATATAAGGCTCATATTCCGCATTTAAGGTTTTGTTTTTTACGACTGTCGCCGAATCGACCCGGAGTACCAACTTTGATGAAGGAATATAATTAAGCATAATACTTCCGGAAGCAATCTGATGTTTTTTGTCATCACTTCTCATAAAATTAAGTGCCGTACTCATCCCGATTGGTTTGTCAGCCTGGGGTATTATATAAATATGGTCGCGTTTGCCCTGAAGATAATCTTTATAAGTCCATGATATCGGTAGAGGATCGGAGTTATAGGCTTGACGCTTCATCTGGTTGATATACCAGTCTGTTTGCAGGTAACTTGTGTTACATACCCGCACATCCGTACGGACGCCTTCGACAGCCTGCACATACCATAACGGGAAAGTGTCATTATCTCCGTGCGTAAATATGATTGCATTGGGTTCGCACGATTCGAGGTAGTTGCGTCCGAAATCGCGTGCTACATAACGTCCCGAACGGTCATGGTCGTCCCATGTTTGGGATAACATCTGTACAGGTACAAAAAGACTTATGAGTGTTGCTGCCGTAGCGGCTACGACAGGAGATATTTGTGCGCGTTCCAGCAGTCGGGCTATACCGACTACCCCGACACCTATCCAGATGCAAAACGCATAGAACGAGCCGGCATATGCATAGTCCCGTTCACGGGGCTGGAACGGATACTGGTTGAGATATAAAACGATAGCTATTCCCGTCATGAAAAACAGGAAGAACGTTATCCAAAAGCCTTGAATACCTTTGTCGCCCTTCTGCAATACCTGAACCAGAATGCCGATAATTCCGAGTATCAACGGAAGCATGTAGAATACGTTATGACCTTTGTTATCAATGATATCATGGGGCATATTATCTTGAGGGCCGACACGTATCTCATCCAGAAATTTTATTCCGGTGATCCAGTTTCCATGCATGATATTGCCATGTCCCTGTATATCATTTTGGCGTCCTGAAAAATTCCACATAAAATAGCGCCAATACATGAAGTTCAACTGGTATCGGAAAAAGAATACCAGGTTTTCGCCGAATGTCGGCTTCATAACTGTTTGTGTTTTGCCGTCCACGCTGATACTGACAGGCGTGCCTTTCACATTTCCCCAGTCTTTATATCCGGCAATGTGACTTTCATCGGAGCTGTACATACGCGGGAACAACATACATGTCTCCTCAATAAATACGTCCCGTTCGTTTTTCGCCGATATAAAATAGCGGTCTTTTTCATCCGCACTTTCTTTTATGACGCGTGTCCAGGTCGGCACTCCGGGCTTCATGACCGGAACGCTCTGACGCCCCTGTATTTCCCGTTTCCTTTCCGAAACATACGTTTTCCCGTATATAAGCGGCGTTTCACCATATTGTTCGCGAGCAAGGTATGTACGGAGCGTGAAAATATCGCTCGGTTTATTCTGGTTCATCGGAGTATCTGCCGTTGCACGGATAAGTATCAGCGCAAACGTGGAATATCCGATAAGAATAATCAGCATTGATATGAGGATTGTATTTATCGCCCTGATATTTATCTTTTTGTACCGGAACATGAATATGGTCAGAGCGGCGATCAGTAAAATACCTAAAAAGTACCCGTTCCCGACAAAAGGTATTCCCAGAAGCGTTGTAGAGAGAATAAAAGCTGTTTTCATGCGTTTTTCATTGACATTCACACGCATGGTTTCCCATATAGCCCAGCTTAGTATGCCGACGATGATTATCAGATAGGCAAACACACCCGTGTTATACGGCATGCCGAGATCGTTAACGAAGAACAGTTCGAACCATCCGCATACTTCGACCAGTCCTTGTACGATTCCGAACAGCATCATGGCAATTATGACGAATGATATCAGTAATGCAAATAGAGTACCTTTTAATGTCGGATTGGGATATTTTTTATAATAGTAAACAAGCACGATGGCCGGTATACACAGCAAATTCAACAAGTGAACACCGATGCTCAGTCCCATAAAATAGGCGATCAATATGATCCAGCGTTCGGCGTGCGGAGCATCGGCATGTTCCTCCCATTTGAGGATAAGCCAGAAAACTACGGCAGTGAACAATGACGACGAGGCATATACTTCGCCTTCGACGGCGCTAAACCAAAATGTGTCGCTGAATGCATAGGCGAGAGAACCGACTAATCCGCAACCGAGAACAAGTATCGTTTGCGATAGCGTCATCTGTTCATTCTCTTTCGTCAGCATCTTTCTTGTAAGGTGTGTGATTGTCCAGAAAAGAAATAAAATTGTCAGCGCACTGAATAAGGCCGACATTGAATTGACCATTTTAGCGGCATTGGAAGCGTCTGTCAGATGCGAAAAGATATTTCCTATTAACATGAACAACGGCGCTCCGGGAGGGTGTCCCACTTCGAGTTTGTAAGCCGACGTAATAAATTCTCCACAGTCCCAGAAACTTGCTGTCGGCTCGATTGTCATTAAATAAACGGTTGCTGCGATTGCAAAAACAAGTCCGCCGGTAATGTTATTTGCTATCTGAAATTTTTTCATTTCTGTATATTGTTTTTATTTGTTTGCAAAGTTACGAAAATACATACATAACGGATAACCGGGTTTATTATTATCTTTCGTTTAATAAAAGCCTTATATTTTTAGCTGTCGTTTCAAATTCTTCCGGCGTGGGTTTGAGTTTCGGATTAGAGAAACATATATCCGCCTCTCTGTCCATAGGGATCAGATGAATATGAGCGTGCGGGACTTCCAGCCCCAAAACGGCGACGCCAACCCTTGTGCAAGGGATAGCCTCTCTGATCGCTATCGCTATTTTTTTTGCGAAAATCATCATTCGTCCCAATTCATTATCGTCAATATCGAAGATATAATCCGTTTCTTTTTTAGGAACGACAAGCGTATGTCCCGCTGTAACAGGGTGGATGTCCAAGAATGCGAAAAATTCATCATTTTCTGTGATTTTATAACATGGAATCTCTCCTCTGATTATTTTACCGAATATAGATGTCATAGCTGTTATGATTTAGATGATTGTATGTCTTACTGTGTCTGCGCACTGTTATTCATATGCCTAAAGAAATATCGAGGATTTCGAAATTAATGATCCCGGATGGAACTCTTATGTCCACCGTATCGCCGACTTTTTTACCCATAAGCCCTTGTGCTATGGGTGTACTGACCGCAATTTTATTCTCTTTAAGATTGGCTTCCGAATCGGATACAATCGTATATGACATGACTCCCTTTGTCTTTGTGTTTTTTATTTTAACCTTATTCATAATCTGTACAACATCTGTTTTCAGTTGCGATTCATCAATAAGGCGTGCATTAGAAAGCATACCTTTGAGTTGTGCGATTTTAGCTTCGAGTAGCCCCTGGGCTTCGCGTGCGGCATCGTATTCTGCATTTTCCGATAAATCGCCTTTATCACGGGCTTCCGCTATTTGTGCGGATATTTCCGGGCGTTTTACCGATTCCAAATAATTGATTTCGGCTAAAATTTTGTTATAGCCTTCTTCTGTCATGTAAGTAACAGCCATAATTTTATCCTTCATTTTATGTGAATAAAAAAAATCCCAGCCAACAACCGATAGCCGGAACTTGTATTTATTAATTCCGACGCAAAGATACGTTTAAAGTTTGAGATAAACAAATAAATCATGATGCTTTATAACATATTTATAAAGCCGATTTTATGTCATCTTCCATTGCATCCATGGATTCTACCCGTTTCACCAGTTCTCCCTTTTTATTCAGCAGGAACAATGCCGGAAGTTGCTTCACGTTGTATATGGCGGCAATAGACGAATAAATGGATTGGGGGTCATGGACGCTTATCCACGGTATGTTCGAAGCTACATTTTTCCAGAAATGTACATCGTCGTCTAAAGATATCTGGTAGATTTCAAATCCGCGTTCTTTATACTTACCGTATAATTCGTTTAATTGTATATTGAATGTGGGCGACCATTCGGTCTGGTAGGCCGTGAAATTTACAAGTATGGATTTCCCCTGCGCGATGTTGCTCAGTTTTATTTTATTACCATTTATATCAGGCAGTTCAATGTCAATGAAATTAACTTCTTTCGCATCATTTATATTTAAAGCGTTTTTACGCTCCCCGCGTGTGACCTTCATGGATTGAAGCGCCAGTGTTTCAAGCTGTTTGGCACGCGGACTTCCCGGATAGTATGTTTTATAGCTTGTTGCTACGGCGCCATATGCTCTCGAATCTGTCCGGTCGTATAAATCAAAGAACCATAATCCGTCGATCTGTTGAAACAGCGCGAAATAAGCTGCCGGAGAAGCAGGTGCGCCGTATATATATTTCAATGCAATATCTTTATACGATTTTATAGTCTTCAACGCGATTCCCTGATAAGTGGAAGTATCGGGAATAAGATTCAATCCATAGCTATCGCGCAGGTTATGAATCTCCTGATTTGCATCGAGTTGCGCTAACCTTATTTCCTTTATTGCCTTACAGTTTTCAGACCCTTCGACTGTATAAGAAGTAGCAAAATTGTGAGCGTCGGCTGTGAAAATGACTGTCTCGGTAGAATCGACAGAGAAAAAAATTAATTGATTTTTGAGTTTCAACCGATAAAAATCAGGATATTCGGGGCGTTTCTGCTTGAATAAAAACTTCCCGTCGGGTTTCAATTTGAGTGAATCAACGACGGTAACGGTTGATAACTCAATATTTTCAAGGAATAAAGTTTGCCCTGAAGCTCCCGCGACAACGCCTTTGACCGTAAATTCATCAGATTTCCTGCAGCCGCCGATTATAATACATGAGCAACACACCGCAAGAAGTCTGTAGGTATAATTATTTTTCATTGTTATATTTATTTTCTCAATAAGATATTGCATTATGCACGCAAAGATACGAGAAAAAATAAATAACAGGCATGAATGGAAAAAAAATTGTATATTTGCCGTCATGAAAAATATGTATTATTTATGATATATGAAGAAATAAGATCTATTGTAGAGAGAGAATCTGATGCGGTACGCAATATACCGGTTACGGAATCATATGAAAAAGCAGTCAATCTGATATATGAATATGTTCATCAAAGAAGAGGAACGTTAATCATAAGCGGTATGGGCAAAGCCGGACAGATAGCGATGAACGTAGCTACGACATTCAGCTCGACGGGTACGCCGGCTGTCTTCCTTCATCCCAGTGAAGCGCAACATGGCGATCTGGGTGTTATGCGCGAAAATGATATCATATTGTTAATATCCAATTCGGGCAAGACGCGTGAGTTGGAAGAACTTGTCTGCCTGTCAAGAGGGCTGGTGCCGGATGTCAAATTTATAGTCATCACGTCCAACCCGAACAGCCCGTTAGCCGGAGAAGCTGATGTTTCTTTGTTAACGGGCTCTCCGGAAGAAGTATGCCCGTTAGGCCTTACGCCAACGACTTCGACTACGGTTATGACGGTCATCGGCGATATCCTTGTCGTCGGCGTAATGGAAAAAATCGGTTTTACAAACAGGGACTATGCGAAACGTCATCACGGAGGATACCTGGGCGAAAAAAGCCGCGAACAAAGTAAATTCCGTAAAGAGTGAAATATGCGTAGAGTAGTAGGGATAGGAGAGACAATACTTGATATCATTTTTGAAGGCGAACAGCCGGAACGTTCGGTCGTGGGCGGTTCGGTTTTGAACGGGATAGTTTCGTTGAGCCGTCTCGGTGTTCCGGCAACATTTATCAGCGAAGCGGGTGATGACCGCGTGGGGGATATGGTATGCCGTTTTTTGTCCGGCAACGGAGTCAATACGGATTACATTGACAGGTTTAAAGAGCGTAAAAGTCCTGTTTCGCTCGCGTTTCTCGGCGATGATAAGAATGCCGAATACATTTTCCATACGGATTATCCCGAGAAGAGGTTAAATATGCCTGTTCCCGATATAAACGAAAATGATATTTTTGTATTTGGCTCATTCTATGCCTTAAATCCCTTATACAGAGAACGTTTTGTGGAATTTCCGAAAGAGGCGCGAAAACGCGGGGCCTTGGTATACTATGATCCTAATTTTCGCGCTTCTCATAAGCCTGATCGTGACCGGTTGCGCAGATTTATCTCCGAAAACTGTGACTATGCAACGATTGTACGCGGCTCGGACGAGGATTTTTATAACCTGTATGAAAAAACAAATATGGATGATGTATATTCGGAGATCATAAGGCCGCGTTGCAGCTGTTTTATTACGACGCACGGTGCGGATGGAGTAACCCTTTATACGAACAATATAAAAGCGCACTTTGATTCCGTAAAAATAACGCCGGTAAGTACGATCGGCGCAGGTGACAATTTTAATGCAGGTATTATCTACGGTTTAATAAAATATGATATTGGCTATCGGGATATCCCGGAGCTGAATAAAGAAGATTGGGCAAAAGTGATTCAGTGCGGAATTGATTTTTCGACGGAAGTCTGTTGCAGTTATTCAAATTATATCTCACCGGAATTTGCGGCAAAATATGCACTTAAGAGTTAATAATCGGGAGTTGAGAAGATTCAAAGGAATAAATCAAAATATTATCAATGTATGAAATCGTATCGAAAAGAATTATGGTTTGAAACCGAATACCGCAGGCAAATGATTAATATTACGCCCCTTATAGAAGACTGTTTGCGTGAGAGCGGGATAAAGGAGGGCCTGCTCCTCTGCAACGCGATGCACATTACCGCAAGTGTTTTTATCAACGATGATGAAAGCGGATTACATCACGACTTTGAAGTATGGCTGGAGAAATTAGCTCCTGAAAAACCATACAGCCAGTATCGGCATAACGGGTTTGAAGATAATGCGGATGCACATATTAAACGGACGTTGATGGGGCGCGAAGTAGTTGTTGCCGTTTCAGCCGGGAAACCGGATTTCGGCCCTTGGGAACAGATTTTTTACGGAGAATTTGACGGGAAACGCCGAAAGCGCGTTCTTGTTAAGATAATAGGAGAATAATAATAATGTTGTACGTATGTAGAACAAGTTTATTTTTATTGCCGCCTGTGCGAATCCTGCCGTATTGACGATTGAGATACGGCATCACAGTATTTTGAATACCGGAAAACCGAAAGATGTCCCGTTAAGGCATCATAAATTGCTGTGCGACAGGATAGAACAGAAGCCGAAAGTGGCGAACCTTTTGATTGTCAGTATCCTCGATATGACAGATAAAAATGCCGAACATTTTTATCGTCGTATTCTCGGAGAAAAATCTGCCGGACAGTCCGGTTGCAGAGACGGTATCCGAAAAAGAAGACTATACGCCGGAAAGAAGCAAAAAGATATAGCAGCCCTTGCAGGGAAAGGAAAATCGGTTATCAGTCGTGAAG
>JAITBC010000075.1 GCA_031283785.1 Tannerella sp.
CCACGAGAAACGCATTTCCTCGCCATCCGGCAGCATCATCGGCTGTTGAAAAACATACGCGCCGGGCATTTCCTTGACATATCCGGAAAATACCTGCGCCGCCAGCGGCCGGCAATACAGGGCAAACAAAGCAGGGAGCAGGATAAAAACCCGCCATTGCATGGGCGTTCCAAAGCAGGTGCAATGTCGTTTCATTTTCTTACTGTTCGTCGTATTATTCATAGCTGGGCATAAATTATTACAGTTCCCTTCTAATGCGTAAAAACCGCGCGCTAATACCTGCGTTCGTCCACAATTCGCCCGTCTTCGAGCGTTATTACGCGGCGGGCTTTGTTTACTACGCGCTGATCGTGCGTGGAAAAAATGAAAGTAACATTTTCCTTTTGATTAAGTTCGAGCATCATTTCGAGAAGTTTTTCGGTTGTTTTGGAGTCGAGGTTGGCGGTGGGTTCATCGGCAATAATGAAGCGCGGCCGCGACGCCATGGCGCGGGCGACGGCTACGCGCTGCTGCTGTCCGCCAGAAAGTTGCGCCGGACGGCTTTTGATTCTGTTGTCCAGTCCAACGTCGGAAAGTATTTCGGCGGTGCGTTCCCTAATTTTTTCTTTGGGCTGCTTTTGCAGTTCCATGATGAAAGACACGTTTTCGCCTGCTGTCAATACGGGAATGAGGTTGTAACTCTGAAAAATGAACCCGATATTGTGCAAACGGAAATCAACGAGTTCCCGACCTTTCAGCTTAGTAATATCCTTCTTATCGATAAAGATAGCGCCGGAAGTTGGTGCGTCCAATCCGCCAATCATATTGAGCAGCGTGGTTTTGCCAGAACCCGACGGGCCAACAATAGCGGTAAATTCGCCCTGTTCAATATCGAGGCTGACATTGTCCACGGCTTTCACTTCGGTTGCCGTGTCCCTGTAAATTTTTACCAACTCTTTAACTTTGATTATTTCATTCATAGTCTATAGTTTATTTATTTTAATTATTCGGATTTTATTGCTTCGATAGTGTTAATCTTTGTTGCTTTGCGCGCCGGGTAAATGGCAGACAGAATTCCGGCAAGAACGACGAGGATGATGATTTGAACAAACATCCTGACATTAACCACAGGAAAAACGACGGACGAGAAACCATAATCTTCAAAGACGTCACCCATCATAAAATGAAGGTCAATGCCGTAATGAATGGACGGCACGAGCGCTATCGCCGCCAGAATAATGCCGATAAAACTGCCGGCAAGCGTCAGCAAAACAGTTTCGGTTATTACCATGCGGAATATTTTGCCGCGGTTCATCCCAATAGCCGACAGCATACCCAGTTCGCGGGTACGTTCCAGTATCGCCATTAGCATGGTATTGATGATGCCGAAAGCCAGCGCCAGCAGGAAAATCATCAACAATACAATGACCATGATATCTGTCAATGCCAAACTCATCGCCAGCATCGGATTAAGTTGTTGCCAGTCTTCCACCGTATATTCGGGGAAAAGGTTTTTGATTTCAGGGAATATTTTTCCGGTAACCGCCAAAGGGTCGTTTGCCAATTCATTTATCATAACGGCGACTTGATGCACGGCGCCTTCCGGCAATCCGGCGGCAGGGAAAATATCGGCATACCGGACGTATACATTCCCCTCGTCCACCGCCGTGTTACTGGTATGGTAAATGCCGCTGACGCGAAAAGCCATCGACTGCATTTCGCCGGAAACGTCCTGAAATGAAAGGATGACTTTCGACCGGAGTTTTACTTTCAGTTTTTTGGCGGTTTTTTCGCTAATCACGACAGGATTTTTCATGTCATCAGGCAAAAACGCCCCCAGTGAATCGGGAATAGTTTTCCAAATAGACGACACCCGTTTTTCATCTTCCACCTCCACTCCGTTAGCCGTCAGCCCCACCGCATGGTGTGCCGAAGCCAGCATCCCCGTAATGTTCAGCCGCGAAGACACGGCAAAATGATAGCGTTCCACGCCCTGCCGGTTCGCGAGAAAACATTGCAGACGGTCAAGTACATCGTCTTTTGAAATATACGCATCCACATCATGATTCCGGGTAAAGCCGGAATGATGAATTTGCACGTGCGACGTATTGGTGTCTATATCCTCCTTCACCGTACCGACCATCCAGCCGGTCAGAAACGCCGCCAAATAGGTTCCGCAAAACAGCCCCAGCGCAATCGCCCCGAGAATGACGCCACTTCGGGTCTTATTCCTCCAAATGTTCCTCCAACATATTTTTAACATAGTGTTATATATATAATGTTTAATGTTAATATGCCATTATCGGGCGGGGGAAGCAGCGCTAAGCCCCGCATTTAAGTTTTCGGATTTTCCTCGCCGGATATATCATTGTCAAAGCCGACAATGCCAAGATGATGATGATTTGTTTTACAAAAATCACCGGCTCCACCGAAAACGGAATCACCGGTTCCATGCCCATATCATTGAACATGGCGGCCATTTCGCCGGTTATCCGGATAGGATTTGCATGGAAATAAAACGCTACCGGATATGCCAGCGCCACTCCCAGCGCAATGCCCAGCGAGGAAGTAAGGACAAGTTCGAGCGAAACGACCGCAGCCAGTTTGCCGCGCTGCATGCCAATAGAAATCATCGTCCGGAACTCCCTCTTCCGTTCATTGGTCAGCATAATTACCGTACCCAGCATGCCGAAGCCCACAATAAGGTAAAGTATCCACAACACTACTTTGGAAAATGCCTTGTCGGAAGCCGCCGTTTGCAACAGTCGCCGCATAGTGAAATGCCATGACATTACTTCGTAGTTGCCGGCAGAAAGCACATCGCCATTTGTGTGTAGCGTGTGGGGATTATCTTCCGGCGTTCCGCTGATAATTTGCGCTGTTTCCTGCATGGTCTGTCCGATATTTTTATCCTCTTTGAGCGATATTAACACGCCGCTGTAACCGTTAGTCATATTGATAAAGCTCTGCGCAGCCGCCAATGGCATATAGCAAAAATTATTGTTCATCTCGGTAATCGAAAACCGGAGGATTCCTCTCACGGGAAACAGGCCGGCAGCGCTTGCGCCGAAATGCCCCTGCCCTATCAAGGCAATGGTGTCGCCTGTTGCCGCTTGCAGGTATTCGGCCAGTCCTTCGGCCAGAAGTACGCCGTCGTCCGTTTCGGAAAGATATGCGCCGTCAATGAGGTGCGCCGCCAGTTTGGATTTGCGGTCTTCCTGCAAGGGCGACACGCCCATAATAGCCGCCCCTTTGGTTGCCGCGCCCAGCGACGCCAAAGCGAATGTTTCCATGCGCGGCGACACATTTTCGACGTTGTCCACAGCCCGCAACGCTTCAATGGTGGCGCTGTCCATCGCCATGAAATTGTCCAACGCCTTGTCATCCCAATAGCCTTTTTCATGGATTTCGATATGGCCGCTTTGCACTTTCAGCGTGTTCGCTATCATTTGTCCCCACATTCCTTCCATATAGCTGTACATGACGGAAGAAAAAAACACGGCAAAGAACACGGAGGATATGGTAATAATGGAACGCCGCCGGTTCCTCCAAATATTTCGCCACGATAATCGTATCATAAGTTCCGGTTATTTTACTTTTTTCATATTTTGCTGGCTGAAGAAAGCCGGTTCTATCGCAATATTGAACCGGATATCCTTAATGGTTACCACCGTTTTATTTTGTGGATTTTCGGCGGGAACGATTTCCATAACGGAAGGTAACCGACGGCCGTCAAAGGTTTTAATGATGGAAGCAGTATGCGTTTTTACCAATGCATCATCTTCGTCGAAATACTGCACTTTCATCTCGAAACTGTTTTCAACGGAAATCCAGATAAACACTTTTCCCCATACCACATCGGCATCGGTAAGTGGCGTGAGTTCTATTTTGTAACATGCAAGTCCGTTGACCGTTTCCTGCCCGAGTAATTTATGGGTAAAATCCCTTACCAGCGACGATTCTTTCAGCACATCGTCATTAGAGAAATCGCTTCCCATCCACCCCTGCGACATCATGGAAGGCGGCATTTTTATCAGCCGCTGAATCGTTGGATTCCAATTCCACATATTATTGCCCATTTTCATGAACGACTGTCCTTTTTCTTTTGCCGGTGCGGTAATCAGCGTCATGGAGTTGCCGTCGGTTTCCGCCCATGACTTGAACTCAATAGTGCGCGTATATTTGGGACGCACGATTTGCATACTCATCTCGCTGTACGAAGTTTTCTCACCTTTGAGCAGGTTTTCGGCTTTCCGCACAATTTCTTTGGCGTCCTGCGCCACTGCTACGACCGGCAACAGCGCCGCAAAAATGATTGCCAACTTTTTCATATCCTATTATTGTTATTATTTATTCCGTTAAACAAAATTTGCTTCAAATACACCTTATATTCGTCCAAAAACTCGTCGGTATATACGTTTTCCGTATAGGTTATAACCATGCTTAGCCCTTTCAGAAAGGTCAAAACGGTGAAGTATCCGACGGCAGGAGAGGGGAAGGGCAACCGGTTGCCGAAATAATTACAAATCATTGCCTGCAACCGGACTGCCCTTTCCAAATGAAATTTTTTCGTCAAAAATTCTACCACTTCCGGTTGAAACGAGCATTGATAATAAAGCTTCATCTGGTCGCGGTTGTTTTTAAGCAGTTCGAACAGCGCATCTACGAAATTTTCTGCTTCCTCGTCGCTTACTTTCCCGTCGTGGTTGGGGTCTATCAAGTTCTTGAACAGCTCGACCAACTCGTCCCAAATGGTTTGGAGCAGGGCTTCTTTACTTTCATAATAATTGTACAGCAACCCTTTTGCAATAGTTGCTTCCTTGGCTATCTCGCTGATGGAAGTAGAGGCATACCCTTTGGCGGCAAACAACCGCAGGGCTGTTTGCTTAATCAATTCCCGTTTTTCGCGGCGAATTTGCTCATATTGTTCTTTTGTTCGTGGCATCGTTTGTTCAATTATTTATTTTTATTGACTGAACGGTCAGGCAAAGATAAGAACATATTTTTGAATGGGCAAAATATTTTAGTGTCTATATACAAGTTTACCCTAAAAACAAGTCTTGCCTGGGGAATTGGGACGAGGTATATTCTGTGTAAACATGTAGGAATTTATTCAAAAATATTATTTTCGGTTGAAGATTGAGCACAAAGTAAAAGTATATTGATAATTTAATTATCCGAAAAAAAAATGTAATTTTGTGGCACAAAACATGAAAAAATGAGTACACAAAATTTGCTTTTTGAAGATGACCAGGAACAAATAGTCCAAGTGGAGCCGGAAGAGAACAATGAGGCAATAGAAAAACCTTATGACACTCAGTTGATTGATATTCGTCCTCAAACATTGGCTTTAATTAATATTATCCGGAGATTACGTGAAGATGCCATTGATTTATATCCCGATTTTCAAAGAAGTGCGAATTTATGGACTCCCCGACAACAGAGTCTTTTAATAGAATCTATTCTTATAAGGATTCCCTTACCGGCTTTCTATTTTGACGGCACAAATAATAATAGATGGCAGGTTATTGACGGTTTGCAGAGACTGTGCACAATAAATAATTTTGTTGTTTTGCAAACTTTAAAACTCACTAATCTTGAATATCTCGATCAATTTGAAGGTTATTCTTTCGCAAATCTTCCGCAACACCTTCAGCGGCAAATTGAAGAAACAAACATCATGGCATACATTATGAATTTAGGTGCGCCTGATGTTAAATACAATATATTCAAACGCATCAATACCGGTGGCGTTATGCTTAATCCACAAGAAATACGGAATGCTTTGAATCAGGGTGTTCCGGTAGATTTTGTCGCAGAATTGGCTTCTACAGCTTCCTTTAAACAAGTTGCAAAAATATCAACTAAACGAATGCAAGACAGGGAATTTGTTACTCGTTTTATTACTTTTTATTTAAATAAGCCGGAAGAATATAAGCCGGATTTGGATGTATTTATGTCAAATGCTATGGGAAAACTTGGTAACCTTTCCGAAGAAAAGCGATGTGTAATTAAACAAAATTTTATTGCATCCATGTGTCTATCTAATGAAATTTTCGGAAAATGGGCATTCAGAAAAGTGTATGATAAAAATAAAGGAAGGCTCTATCCGCTAAACAAAGCCCTATTCGAAGTTTGGAGTATTTTATTGGCGAAATTATCCGACACAGAGCGACAAATAATACAAGAAGTAAAGGAAAGCGTTTTTAATGATTATGTCAAGTTAATAAATGAAGATAGTGATTTCGTCGGAGCAATTACCTCTCAAACCGGTAATAAAACCAAGATAATTTATCGATTTTCTAAAATAGAACAATTATTAAGAAACAGGTTGCCATGATAAATCAGATTTCGATAGAAAATTTCAAATCTCTGAAAAAAGTAGATATAAATGTGGCTAATTTAAATCTGCTGGTGGGACTAAATGGAATGGGCAAAAGTTCATTCATCCAAATTTTGTTGCTTCTAATGCAAAGTGACAATCTCGAAGAAGGCGTAATAGATTTAAATGGGAAACTTGCCCAGATTGGTCAGGGCAGAGATGCCTTGTATCAATTTGCGGAGGAAAGAAATATTGTTTTAAAATTAACTTTTGACGGGCACGAACCCTTTTTATGGAAATTTCCATCTCAAAGTGATAAAGAAAAATTAACAGCAGACACTGGTTATTCCAAAAGCCAAATGGAATTTTTCAGGGCGGGGACAGCGCTATTTCAATATATTAGTGCCGAAAGGATTGGTCCGAGAGATATCTATGAGGCGTCAACTATCGTAGTCGCCGATAAAAAACAATTAGGATTATCTGGTGAATTTGCTGCTTATTATATCAATGTGTTCGGGCTCGAACATGTTGTTCCGGAAATGCTAAGGAAACGAAATGCCTTTTCAGACAAGCTGATTCATCAGCTAAATGCGTGGATACAGGAAATTTCACCCGGCGTTTCGATTAATACAAAATATGTGCCGGAGGCGAATAAAGTAATTTTGGATTATCAATTTGAGTTAACAAAACAAAAAACAAATTCTTTCCGCCCCAAAAATGTGGGCTTTGGTATTTCTTACGTCATGCCTGTTGTGTTGGCATTACTCACAGCCGAAAAAGGAAAAATCATTGTGATAGAAAATCCCGAATCGCATATACACCCAAAAGGACAGGCGGAGTTGGGAAAACTCATTGCGTTGGCGGCTAACTCCGGCGCACAATTGTTTATTGAAACACATAGTGACCATATTCTAAATGGTATCCGGGTGGCTGTAAAAGAAAATTGTATTGATAAATCGAAGGTAAATGTGATGTACTTTGATAAAGTGACAACAGACACAGAGCAATTTTCCAAAATCACTCAAATAAAAATAGATAAAAACGGAACGTTAAGCGAATATCCTGAAAATTTGTTGGACGAATGGGCTAATCAACTCTCAAAATTGATTTAACGATGGAGATGATGTTTAATGAATTGAGCGTTATGTCCGCTGCTGATAAGTATACGGCACAAAATAAGTTGGCGCTTTTTGCGAAGACCGCTAACAGGGCAAGAAAAGAAGGCTTCAGGCATATCCGTTCGCATTATGATACAAATCAGATAAGGCTTGCAGAAGATTATACACTGTTCGATTGGCTGAATGATAAAAGTGTGCCGAAAGATTATCGGGATTACATGTATGGCATGATCGTCCTGCCTTTTATAAAGGAAGATGATATGGAAATTGAAGAACACTATGTGGCGGCAAATTATTATTTTGAAGATAAAGATGCCAATATAAGTAAAACCGAATGTTTAGGGTTGGCGGCTGCATATTTATATGAAACATTAAGTATTAGTTTGTCCACATCACCGATGTGGGAACAATATAAACTGCCGGTTATTATAGAAGAGAAAGCACAAGTTTCACTGGCAAGTGTTTACAATATTACTTCTCCCGCCTCTTTCGTGCCCGAAATCATTGATTTTATAGATGAGATAAAAGAATTGACACTCATTGAAACGGCAATAGCCCCGAACGAAAAAAGCATTCATTTGTCACACCACCATGGCATAAGAGAATTGCAAAATCTATGCGATCAGCTAAAGAATTGCTCCTACGTAGAAGAAATGTGTTCTACAAATTGGGGAGGGAGTACGTTTATTAGAAAGGCACATAAAGATGGCATTATTGAGATAGTATTGTTTAACACAGAGAAACGATACGCATTGTCGGTTAAGACAACCGGCCGCAACCTCAGGGAAACAGAAGCGATAGCAAAAATATTATTTTCGGTTGAAGATTGAACCCAAAGTAATGGCATAAAAGAATTACAAACGCTATTCCTAAAATCATTGTAATATAAAAACCAAATAGCGCAGGGCAGTGCGCTACAAAAAGTGGATATGGTAACAACACAAAAAGAGCTGCTATTTTCATAGCAACCGCTATACTTTGTGATTTTCCTTAAATCTTTTTCAAGATAATAGAAGCATT
>JAITBC010000091.1 GCA_031283785.1 Tannerella sp.
CTTATTACGGTTTTCAAAAATATCAATGACCGTATCAATCAGCACATCAAGTCCTTTCCTGCTTTTTGCAACAGTCGGAATCATCGGGACGCCGATCATTTCTCCAAGTGTCTCATAGTTGAGCCGGGCGCCGCCGGCTTCCAGTTCGTCGTACATGTTCAGTGCGACGACCATGCGCGGGTTCAGATCAATCAGTTCGGTCGTAAGATACAAGTTGCGTTCAATATTGGATGCCACGACTGTGTTGATGATAACGTCGGGCATATTGTCAAAAACATGCTTGCGTACAAACCGTTCTTCAGGTGAATATGCAGAGAGAGAGTAGGTTCCGGGAAGGTCTGTTATGTTGATATGGTAGCCTTTGTAATTGAAATGCCCCATTTTGGCGTCGACGGTAACGCCGCCGTAATTCCCGACATGTTCGCTTCGGCCGGAAAGGGCGTTAAATAAAGATGTTTTGCCGCTGTTAGGGTTGCCGACAAGTGCAACGTTTATTATATTTTTACGGTAAGCAAGGTGTTGCCGGTACGGTTTGTGGCAGGCGGTGTTACTTTGCCGGCAGCCGTCGTCGTCGTGAACGGCGGCGTTGTCTACTCTTGCCATGTTTGCGACGTTAATAAGATCATTCGCTTCCGATTCGTATAACACTTCAATCATCTTCGCCTCGCTCTGCCTCAGCGACACTTCGTATCCCATAATTGAATATTTCACGGGATCTTTCAGGGGAGAATTGAGTATTGATACGACTTTTTGACCGCGAACGAATCCCATTTCCAGAATACGTTTACGAAAACCACCATGCCCATATACTTTGACTATTATAGCCGATTCACCATTATGCAGATCAGACAATTTCATGCTGTTTGTTTTTTTCGACGTCAAAAGTAGTACTTTTATTTCATATACCGTATCCCTATTAATAGGGATATATCGGTCGCGTATCCCCCATAATGGGGATACGCGATGCGTTTTAATAAAATAAAATGAGTATATTTGTCCCTCCAAAGATACTTAAAAGGTAGATATTGATGAGTAAAATACTTTTTTCCGGAAAGATGAAACTTGCCGATTTGATTTCGGCGAATCATAATCTTATACTTATGTTGCCGCGTTTTGGGATTCCTCTTGGATTCGGGGATGAAAGCGTGGCGAAGGTGTGTGCGAAATACGAAATCCCGGCAGATTTTTTTCTGCTTATATGTAATGTTTATTCTTTTGACTTTTATATACCGGGCGAGAAAGATGTTATTGCGACGGATATGCGTTTGCTGATACCTTATCTCAAGGCGTCGCATAATTACTACCTTAATGAGCGGTTGCCTCATATAGAACAGCATCTTAACCGTATTGCAGATCATATTGGCGAGAAATACGGGACTGTCCTGAAACGATTCTTTGCAGGATATAAGAATGAGGTATCCGAACATTTCATGTATGAAGAGAAGACGGTCTTTCCTTACATCGAAACACTGGCATCCGGACGTTCGTGCGGCGCATATCGTATCCGTGATTTTGAGGAGGCGCATAACGATATTGAAGACAAACTGAACGATTTGATGCAGATAGTATTCAAATATTTGCCGGGTAATGTTTCGCAGGGAGATTCGATAGGCATTGTGTTTGATATTTTCCAACTGTCGTCCGACCTTAACAAACATGCTCTTATTGAAGAGAAGGTGCTTGTTCCGTATGTGAAACTGATCGAAAAGAAGACTGTATGAACGGCAGGAAAAAAGTCTTGATTGTTGAACCCTCATATGTTATTACCGAAGGATTAATGAAAATACTCGGAGAGTCGATATCGCTGGAAATGTTGTCTCCGTTACATGATGTAGAATGTCTGAACGGCCGGCTGGTAACGGGAAGGCCTGATATCCTGTTGATGAATCCTACGTTGTTGCCGTCTATGGGACATAATGCACTGAAGGGTATCATGCAGGAATATCCGCAAATGGCGATAGTGGCGCTGGTATATCAGTATGTGGAAAATTCTGTTGTCAGGATATTCAACGGAGTTATTGATATACGGGAAGAAAGGGAGCATATAAGCGTAATTTTGTTGGACTGTTGTTCGCTGATGAATATCAGTTATGCTTCGGAAGATAACTGCTCCGAATTGACAAAGCGCGAAACGGACGTTCTTGTTTTGATAGCCAGAGGTCTGATGAGCAAAGAGATTGCGGACAGGTTGAATATTTCCGTTCATACGGTTATCTCGCATCGTAAAAATATTTCCCGTAAAACAAACATAAAATCCGTTGCCGGCCTTGCCATGTATGCTTTGATGAATAATCTGGTAGAGGAAGGAACGATCTGAGATTTTGACGGTGAATGGCAAAAGGTTCGCGGGTGAAGCGCTAATCGTTATCTTGGATATGATTTACGACGTTTGTCGTCCGGAACGGGAAATCGGGATATTCGTATAATTTGAACTTCGGCTCCGTCGTTCCTTCTGTATATTTCCAGATGGTTTGATATACTTTCAGGTCTTCACCCAAACTTTCTAATTGCTTCAGATAGGCAAGTATGGACTTGTTTTCCGTGATGTATATTTCTCCGAAGTCTTTTATTGCCGGACTGTGTTTCCGTGTCGTATCATGGTCGAAGCATAAAATCCGTTTTCCCTCTGCCGTTATTCCGGCAAGGTGGAAAGTCATGCTTTTACCTATACCGGGCAGGTTCAGCACGCTACGGTCGGTTGCTATAAACGGGTGTGTTTTCTTCTGGAGGAAGCTGTTTATTTCTTTGACGTAAGGGATGTTGTTTCGCAGTATGGTTACAAATTCCTCCTGTTCTTCTGCGCTCAAGACGCCGAAAACTTTTTCTTCCGCTCTTTCCTGCATTGAACGTGCGATAGGGGCATATACGGCATAATTCTCGCGGAAGCCTTTCACCGAAAACGTATAATAGGGGATGATGCCGTTGTTTATAAGTGTTTTACGCAATGCTGCCGCATGTCCGCGTCGCGACGAGGTGACGTTAAATACTAATTGGTTGGTTACAATCCAACCCGCCGATATTATTTGCCTGACGGCTTTCCTTGATTCTTTTGTCATTTCGAGAGGCGTCTGGAAATGTGTCTGTACAATCAGCCGGTTGATACCTATTTTAGATGCTTTTTCGCGGAACTCCCTTAATATGGAAATCAGTTCTTCGTCGACGCGCATCGGGAGGTAGGCAGGCAAGCGGGTGCCCAGCCTTATCCGCTGTATCTCGGCATATTTTTCGCCTTCGGGACGATTTTCATTGGCGATCTTTTTTTGTAAGGCCATTTTGTAAATGGCGTCGAAAATATTGCGTAACGTAGCGTTGCGGCTCATCAGCGCATCGCCGCCGGTGATAAGCATGTCACGCAGTTGCGTGTCGGTCTCGAAATAAGTCATCAGTTTCTTCAGTTTTACAGGCCATGATTCTTTCGGCAAGAGTTCTTTGAGGTTGAAGTTGAGACGCCGGCTTTGGAAGTCGTACATGCGTTGGCAGGATGCGCATAATCCGCCGCATGCACGTCCGACGGAATCGGGTATGAATATGGCTACTTCGGGATAACGGCGGTGTATGTTATGTCCCTCGGGTAGAATCCAGCCCGCAGCGTTGGCTTTGCCGGCTTCCACTTCGTCCTCCTTCTCCCAGGCTTTTATTTCTCCATACGTTTCGACCAGCTCCCTGGAATAAAGAACGTAAGAACGCAATGTGCGATCGTCATAATTATTCCCGGCGACATCCAACAGTGAGGCATAATACGGGGTTATGAAAAAAGGAATGTTTTTCTTTCTGGCCTCGTGTAGAACCTTCATGGTCTCGTCGGACAGTGTATAATCGAGGTAAAAGTTAAGATCGTCGGGATGTTTAATCGCCATATGCAAATGAAAACGATGGCTGTTCCACCATTCGTTTACGAGTCGTTGTTTTTCCTCAAAACTCCAGAATTCCGGAAGATAGTACTGAGTATTGACGGAATGATGCCTTCCGAGACGCTGGATAAGTTTGTTGATAATACGCTGTTTGTTCATTTCACGTACCTGCTGTACCGTCGGATTTAATCCCGAAACCCACTGTTTTGCCCAATGTGCGACTTTTGCCTCTGTCACTGTTCCGTCATGAATGTTTTTAGGGACATTCCGAAAAATAAAATACAAATCGGTAAGCAAGTCTGTTTTCTCCACATCGGCTGCCGTTGTTGCGTCGGCAGCCGTTTTCTCCGTATCGTCAACTGTTTTTACTGTATCAGCAACCGTTTTTTTTGCTTCATCAACCGTTACCGCCATGGAATTAGCAGTCGCCCCATTCTCCGTACGGGCAGTTGCATCATTACGCAGAAATGAATATAATAATGAAAATGTTTGTATATGAATTTCTTTGCCTGTTGGGAAATCGGTGACTGTTTCCCCGTCGTAACGGATCAATCGTACAATCGTATCATGCGGAAACAGCTCCCGGATTGTGTTTTTGAATTCATTTACGGATGCGGCTTCTTTCGCTGCCTGATAAATTTGCGGGAAGTCTGCGGCAAATCGTTTTCTCAAGTCTTTTAATGTCCAATATATAAAAAGTTTGTTCATAACATTTTAGTTTTTGCGGGTTACAGTAACAAAAAAGTCGTAAATGACCTGTGGTTATTATATGAATCCATCCTGTTTAACAGGAATCTCCGGTGTGAAACTATCCGTCGTTGTCATAACAGGTTATTTTTTATTTATTGCAAAACTATATAAAAATTCCGGATTTCCAAGCGCTTACGAATGAAAAAAATATTGCCAAAACAATTCCATATATCAGAAAATCGTTTTATATTTATACGGTTTTTAAAAATCAACAAATTATGAATGAAATACATATGATATTATTGTAGTTGCTTGTTGTGCGGTGATAACCCGAAAGCGGGACCGTTCATACGGGTTAGCATATATGTGCATTGACCTTCGACATCCGAGTCGCGACCATGCTTCAACAGGTGCTATATCTTCACGCAACTGTTGTACTAACGCCTGTAATGTCGAAATCTCCGAATGTATTTTCGCGTTTTTCTTCTTGCCGGAGCTTGTTCTCTTCCTGCAGAAGTTTGTATTCCGAATATTCAGACTCTGATTTGGCGATCATCTCTTTCATGGCGCAAAAGTAATGCTTTTTCAGGATTATCATTTTTTTTGGCAATCTGAGTAGTCTGTGTGTAATTTGAAAAATTCAAGTATATTTGTATCGTAATTATTAAAAATAATATGTTATGGGCAATAATTTAATACGTTTCGATTGGGCAGTCAAGCGCTTATTGCGACAGAAATCCAATTATGTAGTACTGGAAGGTTTGCTGTCCACACTGTTGAATGAAGATATT
>JAITBC010000096.1 GCA_031283785.1 Tannerella sp.
GGCTTGGATTGGTCATTGTCGATGAGGAACACGACGCGTCGTACAAACAACCTGACCCGGCGCCGCGCTACCATGCCCGTAATGTTGCGATGATGCTGGCTCTCGAACATGGCGGCAAGGTCGTGTTAGGCTCGGCAACGCCGTCGCTGGAATCTTATCTGTGGGCATTGAAGGGGAAATACGGCATGGTGGAACTCAATAGCCGTTACCGGGATGGACGGCTTCCGCAGATAGACGTTGTTAATGTCCGTGATTTGCGTCGCAGGAAGCGCATGAAAGATACATTGTTTTCGCCGCTGCTTCGTGAAAAAATAGAGGATGCACTGTCAAACGGCGAGCAGGTTATATTATTCCAGAACCGCCGCGGCTTTGCGCCTTCGACCGTATGCCGCGCCTGTGGCGACATGCCTCGCTGCGTCAATTGCGATGTCTGTCTTACGTATCATAAACGGTTGCATCGCTTGGTGTGTCATTATTGCGGTTATTCCATCCCGTTGCCGTCGAAATGCCCGTCGTGCGGCGCTACGGAGCTTGGGATGCAGGGCTTCGGCACGGAGAAGGTCGAAGAGGAGATCCGTACACTCTTCCCTTCGGCAAAAACCGCCCGGCTGGATACGGATACCACGCGCACGCAAAACGCTTACCGGCGTATCCTGAGTGATTTTGAGGAAGGAGAAACGCAGATTCTTATCGGTACGCAAATGGTTTCAAAAGGGTTTGATTTTAAAAATGTCAGCGTCGCAGGGATACTGAATGTGGATGGCCTGATGAATATTCCCGATTTCCGCGCCTACGAAAGGGCTTTTCAGATGATAATCCAGGTGAGCGGGCGTACAGGACGCAGGGATAAACAGGGGACTGTTATTTTGCAGACGTCGCAGTCGGAAGATAATCCGCTACTGCAAACGGTACGGAATTTTGATTATCCGGGAATGGCGCAGGTGCAGTTGAAAGAACGTTTCATATTCCGTTATCCTCCCTATACGCGTCTGATAATGGTCGTGTTGCGCAGTCGTAACGAAGATGTTTTAGACCGAACGGCAGACTGCTATTCCGCCAAATTGAAATCAATGCTCGGAGAATGTGTCTCGAATCCCGTATATCCTCCTGTGACTCGCGTTCAGACGTTGTTTATACGTAAGATAATGTTGAAAATAGATCTGTCCGTGCATGTTTCCGATGCCCGTAAAATATTGGAAACGGTATATGCGGAAATGCAACACGATCCGCTGTTCAGGCAAATTATTTTGCACTATGATGTGGATCCCCAGTGACCACCTCTTCCGCCGGTTTCTCCTTCAGTTCGGGATAACTTACACGCGTGTGGTACATGGTTTTCAACCGTTCGACGAACACGCTTTTTATCGCTTCAATGTCTTTGAACGTTAAAGGAGCGTTTTTCATCAGTCCGTCTGCTATCTGACTGTCGATAATCTTATTAACCAGGTTCCTGATGCTTTCGTCCGTATAATCTTTCAGGCTGCGGGATGCCGCTTCGGTAGAATCGGCCATCATTAATATTGCCGTTTCTTTTGTAAACGGGTTTGGTCCGGGATAGGTGAATGTTGCTTCGTTAACGGGTTTGTCAGGGAAATTATTGCGGAAAGAATTATAGAAAAACTTTGTTTTCCCTCTGCCGTGATGCGTACTTATGAAATCAATAATGGCTTTTGGAAGTCCGGCTTTTTCCGCTATTTTTATGCCGTCCGTAACGTGGGAAATAATAATCTGTGCACTTTGTTCGAACGACAGTTTTTCGTGCGGATTAAATCCATTCTGATTCTCCGTGAAAAATGCCGGATTGTTCATCTTGCCTGTGTCATGATATAACGTGCCGGTACGTATCAGTTGTGTATCTGCACCAACTCTCTCGCCTGCCTTAGAAGCCAGTATGGATACCTGAAGCGTGTGCTGGAATGTGCCGGGAGCCGTTTCCGAAAGTTTTTTGAGCAGAGGGTTGTTCAGGTTCGAGAGTTCGACAAGTGTGATGGGGGAGAGATAACCGAAAATCTTCTCCAATACGTAAATAAGTATGTATGAGAACATCAACAGTATGAAATTGATGCTGAAATAAAGCGTCATTTCCCAGTTTATTTTGCTGAAATCGCCCTCCTGATATATCACGAGACTCAAATAAAATATCATATACGAAAGGAATACAAATAAAGAGCATTTGATCAACTGCGAACGTTGTGACAGTTCTTTCAGACTGAATATTACGACAATACCGGTAAAAATCTGTAACAGCAGAAATTCATACGGGAACAGTGCCGTCAACGAACATATCGCTATCGTTATCAGATGCGTGAACAGCGCCGTGTGAGAATCGAAAAACGTACGGATGACGATAGGAATGATTGCAAAAGGAATGATATATATATTAATAAGGCTGTATTTAATACATATTTCGGATAAAAGACACGGCACGATGATGCATAGCAATATAAAAATCAGGTTCTTGCGTTTGAAAAATACCCTCGGGTTAAAAGTGGCCATGTAAAGCCCGAAGCAGGCCATGATTCCGAAGATAAGGATAAATTGCCCGATAAGTATGATGTTCTGACGCTGTGCGCCACCGGATTTTGTCTCGTGTACGATTTTCAATGAACGAAGTACACTGTATGTGTGACTGTCAATCACTTCACCACGATCGACAATGCGTTCGCCGGCTTGTACCATACCGCTTGACAGTGGAATATTCTGGATCATATCTTCCAGTATTTTGTTCGATGTCTCTGTGTCATAAAAGACATTTTCGGTCAGATATTCATTTATATCGCATCCTTTGAGGATATCCCTGTCGATATCGTCCGGAGCATTGTTTATGATTTCTTCATATGCCGATTTTACCGAATGGAAGTCCGTCAACTGTCTGACATTCGCCACGCTGTTTGTAAGCGTCGTTATGCGCGTCCGGTTTTCTTTATTCATCAATTCAATGTCACTGCCCGAAATGATGCCTTTGCGGTATGTTTCACGTAGACTTCCATCTATATACATTAATATATTATATGGTATTCCCTTATCCCGTAAAACCGGCATGCGATTACGCCAGTTTTCGAGTTTTATATGTTCTCCGTCGGGATTGAAACGGAAATAAGGTTCGAATTTTCTACGTATGCTGTCTTTTACCGCTTCTGTTTCGCTTGCCTCTTTATAAATCGGGAAATCGCTCGGAGCAGTCAGCAAACCGTATCGCCAAGGCTTACCTTCATTAAATTGATAACGGAATTTCCCTTCGCGCGGGAAAAAAAACGCAATGACAAAAGCGGTCATAAAAATATAAAAAGCTGACAGAATAACAGATCTCTTAGTATTCATAATGTTGTTATTTTAATTGTTGACTGTAAAATGTAATTTTTTCATGGCGAAAATACATAAAAAATTTAGTATGAGAAAAAAAAACGTTACTTTTGCGCAATTCTTAAATATTGTAAGTAAAAACTGTATATGTCAGAACGGAAAGTAAGAGTGCGTTTTGCTCCGAGTCCTACGGGACCGCTTCACATAGGAGGCGTGCGTACGGCTTTGTATAATTACTTGTTTGCAAAACAACGCGGCGGCGAGATTATCCTGCGTATTGAAGATACGGACACCCGGCGTTTTGTCCCCGGTGCGGAAGAGTATATCATAGAATCCCTCAAATGGCTTGGTATCGGGTTTGATGAGGGTGCAGGCTATGGAGGAGGATACGGGCCGTATCGCCAGAGTGAACGGAAAGAAATATACAAAAAATATGTAGACCGCTTGCTTGATGCCGGCTTGGCGTATATAGCGTTCGACACGCCGGAAGAAGTGGAAACGAAGAGGAAGGAAATTCCTGATTTCCAGTATGACGCTTCGACAAGAATGCAGATGCGTAATGCGTTGACATTATCATCCGATGAGGTGAAATCGAATATCGATGCCGGTCAGCGTTATGTGGTGCGTATAAAAATCGAGCCTGACGAAAATATTCATATCCGGGATATCATACGGGGTGATGTTGTCATAAATTCTTCCGTCATCGACGACAAAGTTATATTCAAATCGGCTGATAACCTGCCGACCTATCATCTTGCAAATGTCGCGGATGATCATTTGATGGAGATTACTCATGTGATACGGGGCGAAGAATGGTTGTCGAGTGCGCCGTTGCATGTGCTGCTTTATCGCTATCTTGGTTGGAGCGATACGATGCCGGCTTTTGCACATCTTCCGTTACTGTTGAAACCGGAAGGGGGCGGGAAGCTGAGCAAACGGGATGGCGACCGGCTCGGATTCCCGGTTTTCCCTCTCGAATGGCACGATCCCGAGAACGGCGAAGTATCGACCGGCTATCGCGAAAGCGGTTATTTGCCGGAAGCGGTTGTGAATTTTCTGGCTTTGCTCGGCTGGAATCCCGGAAATGACCGTGAACTGATGACGATGGATGAAATGATCAGGCTTTTTGACTTAAATCATTGCAGTAAGAGCGGAGCCAAGTTTGATTACGGGAAAGGAAAGTGGTTCAACCAGCAATATATCCGTAAACGAAGTGACAGGGATATTGCGGAAATGTTTATTCCCGTGTTGAAAAGTCATGACGTTAACAGTGCAGATCCTGCTTATGTGGAGAAAATTGTCGGTATGATGAAGGAACGTGTGAATTTTGTTCCCGAATTATGGGAGCAGACGTATTATTTTTTTATTGCACCGGACGGATATGATGAAAAAACATGTAAGAAACGTTGGAAAGAGGACAGTGCCGTGCAACTTGCGGAATTGGCCGGAATATTGGGCAATCGCGAACCTTTCGATCTCGAAGGGACGGAAGACTGCGTCAAGTCCTGGATTGAACAAAAAGGATACAATCTCGGTAATATCATGAATGCCGTACGCCTGGCGCTTGTCGGGCAGGGTATTGGTCCGCAGGTTTTTCATATTACCGAAGCTATCGGCAAGGATGAAACATTACGGAGATTGCGTAGAGCCGTTGAGATATTAGGTTGAAATCGTCACATTATTAACCTTTAGCATTAATTATCGTGCAGTATTTATATACATTAGCGTTGCATTTATATGCATTATCGGTTGAGATAGCCTCTTTTTTCAACAGGAAAGCGCGTATGACGCGTATAGGACAATGGTATACAAACGGAATTTTGCGGAAAAAGATAGACAGGAGCGCTAACTATATATGGTTTCATGCTGCATCACTGGGAGAATTTGAACAGGGGCGGCCGATGATAGAAACAATCCGTATGCGTTATCCGCAATATAAAATACTGTTGACGTTTTTTTCCCCGTCCGGCTATGAAGTACGTAAGAATTACGAAGGAGCGGATGTAATCTGTTACCTTCCTTTCGATACTCCTTTCAAAGTGCGTAAATTCCTGTATCTGGCGAACCCCAGTATCGCAGTTTTTATTAAATACGAGTTCTGGCTCAATTACCTCACCGAATTAAAGAAACGCGGCATAAAAACATATCTCATATCAGCGATTTTTCGCCCCAGCCAATTGTTCTTCAAATGGTACGGTGCGTGGTATCGTAAAGCCTTGTTGTGTTATGAGCGTTTATTTGTTCAGGATGAGGATTCACGGACGTTACTGGCCGGATATGATATTGATAATGTGGAAGTTTGTGGTGATACACGTTTTGACCGTGTACTTGAAATACAGCAGAATGCACGTCTTTTGCCGGAAATAGAAGTTTTTGCGGAAAAGAGTAAACTGATACTGATTGCCGGAAGCTCCTGGCCCGAAGACGAAGAAATCATTATCCCGTATTTTAATGCACATCCCGAAGTGAAGCTTATCATTGCACCTCATGAGATTCATCGCGAGCATCTTCTGTACATACAATCGCTGCTTAACCGTCCCTCCATTCGCTTGTCGGAGGCGTGTGAAGACTCTTTACGGACGAACGAATGTCTGATAATCGACAGTTTCGGCTTGCTCTCGTCTATTTATCGTTATGGTGATGTAGCCTATATCGGCGGTGGTTTCGGCGGCGGAATACACAATACGCTGGAGGCTGCCGTTTATGGCATTCCGGTTGTTTTCGGCCCCAAATATCATAAATTCAAGGAAGCTAAAAGTTTGATAGCCTGTGGCGGCGGCTTTTCCGTCGACAGCGAAAATGCATTTGCCGGATGTATTGACAATTTTATCTCAGACCCTGAATTATGTCGTATTGCAGGAGCGGCAGCCGGAGACTTCGTTGATAAAAACGCAGGAGCAACCGAAAAAATATTATCCTTTTGGCATCATTGAATGGCCTGAATTGAGTATTCGTCCGGAGAAAGCAGTTTTTTTGTGTCGTTGATATACTGTTCGTATGCGAAGCGTTCGGACGCAGACATGGCGATTGTGTCGGCAACCGATGGCGGTAATATGTTGTATTTCGGAAGTTTTACCCAGACAGGCGTGTATGAAGTGTTTATTGTCAGTGGCTTGTTTTTCTTTTTCATCACCTCTAATGTTACGATTATGCCGCCGTCCTGATAACGGTCGCGTTGATTAGAAACTAAGTTTCCTAATGAATAGATGGTGACATTGGTATATTCATGTTCATCTCCGGAGTTGTCCGTATATGTATCGTTGTGATTTGTAATAGGTTGTACAACATGCGGGTGACTTCCGACGACAATCTCCGCACCGTACCTGTGACACAGTCCGGCAAGCGTTTTTTGTTCTTCGTCCGGATATCTTGAATATTCATATCCCCAATGGAAAAATACGATTATGCAATCGATTTTCGAGCGGTCGGTCAGGGCGATGTCGCGTGCAATTGTAAATGAATCGATACGGTTGACGCTTAACCCGTCGGGTGTCGGAAGGCCGTTCGTCCCATAAGTATAATTGAACAAAGCGAACGTAAGGCCTTTAGTCCGAAGTATCAGCGGATGGTTTTGGATAAACCGGCGACTGTCGGTAAATACTCCCGTATGCTTAATCCCTGCCGAATCAAGCAATGCCATCGTTGTCGTTACGCCGCTTTTGCCTCCGTCGAAAACATGGTTATTCGCCATGACTGCAACATCGATGCCGATATCGCTTAGCGCTCCTGCAATTTCCTTTGGCGAACGAAATAAGGGGAATCCCGTATGATACATTGAAGCGGTCAATGTAGTCTCAAGATTTATAAAAGACAGGTCGGCTTGTTCGAATAACGGTTTTATGTAACGGAACGATTCCGTATAATCGTATCCACGATTGCTATCCCTTGCCGCATTAACCTGGGGGATGTGTTGCATCATGTCGCCCCCAAATAGCAGGCGGGCATGTTTGGGCGTTTCGTCAAGCATGTCGAAAGCGGCATCCAGCCAGATATCTATATCCGCCGGATAATGTTGATCGTCCGTTTCTTTATCGGATCGCTTGTGTCCCAGCCTGACAACGATTGCGTTTTTTTCAGGGATGATAAATACATACTGGCCTTTGATACCGCGTAAGTAAGGTATCTTTATCCCGTTTCTTTCGAGTAACCAGAACTGATATCCGTAATGCCGGTTTATATCGCCGTATTTTTTAAATACCAGTGTGCTGTCGGCAGTGACAGCGTCCTTTACGTATTGTTCCGTTACGATTTGTTTGTCGTTCCACTTGCCTCCGTTTAGAACTAACTGTCCTAAGCGGGCGAAATCACGCGCATTGCTGTTGAAGCAGCAATAGGCTTTTTCGAATCCGTCTTTGCGATCGAGCGACCATATAGCGTCTTCTTCGGCTTGCAACGGCGTCCATAGCTTACGGGAGACATACGAACTGATGTTTTCGCCGGTAGCTTTTTCCAGGATGAATGTCAGCAGTTGTGTCACTCCGCTTTGGTAAATAAAATTTACGCCCGGTTCTTCTATCTGCTTCATCTCGAACGTTATCTTGTCGAGATCGTTGCCATAATATAATTGCGTAGTAGGAGAGAATATGGAGGTGTATGCTTCTTGAAAATCGACTCCCGCACTCATGGTCAGCAGGTGCCGGATCGTCATTTGTTTTCTGTTATAGCTGCCGAATTGTGGAAAAAAATCGCTGACCGGCTGGTCTACATCTCTTATAACCCCGTCGTCAATAGCGCATCCTGTTGCAATTGAAATGATACTTTTTGCCATAGAGAAAGAATTGCTGTGCGATTGAGGCGAGTAGTCATCCCAGTACTGTTCGAACAGCAACTCTCCGTTTTGAATTATTACATATGCAACCGTGCCGTACAGGTCAAAATCTTTCTTGTATTTGTCAGGAATGGAGAGTTTGTTATAGTATTCGGAAAAAGGCCAGGGCTGGGGGTCTCCTGCTTTTACGATACGATTTTCAAAAATCGGGTACTGATCTATTTCAGGCATAAGATGAATCAATGCTTTCCGGATATAATAATTAGGCGGCAGAGCCGTCCATATGCCTGCAGCCAACAGGCAAACAGCGGTGATTACCGTTATCAGGATGCTTTTCCTGTTATTTCGTTTCATATCATTCGGGTTAGCGGTGAATGGTTAATAGTGAATGGTGAGTATCATTTATCATGGAGTAATTAACCGTATTGACGTCATTTGTACCATGATGCATACATGTGGTAATTGTGTGCTATCCGCTGATTTATTTCTTTCGATTGTTCAGGGTCTACTTTTTTCACGAATTTAGCCGGAACCCCGGCGTATATACATCCGGGTTCAACATGCGTGTCGCTTAGCACCACGGAGCCTGCCGCAATGATAGCGCCTTCGCCGACAACAGCATGATCGAGCACGACGGCGCCCATGCCGATAAGCGCTCCGTTACATATTTTAGCGCCGTGGATCGTTACGTTATGACCGATTGAAACATCGTCGCCTATTTCTATCGTTGATTTCCGGTATAAGGTATGCAAGACCGACCCATCTTGAATATTCACGCCGTTTCCTATTCTTATGGAGTTCACATCTCCCCGCAGCACTGTCCCGAACCATATGCTGCAACCTTTACCTATAACAACGTCTCCAATAATCGCCGCATTGTCGGCTAAATACGTCTCTTCACCAATAACGGGAGTAAATCCCCGTACAGATTTTATTAATGCCATAGTTTTGTAGATTTTTAATTTGCGAATGCAAAAGTAAATAAAAAGAATGGATTTAGCTGTTTCGGGAAAGTATGGTTAAATCTTTTTTTTGAGGTGCTATTGATTTCTCGTGAGCACTTCCCCTCTGTAAAAAAAACGTTTTTCATCCGCATGCGCCTGGAAATCTTACGGGATTCATGTAAACGTTCGTCTGATGTCCCGCAGCGAGTTGTGTCCGATCGTTTCAAATTCATCCGAAATAAACTATGGATACTGAGTAAACACGAGACACGGATTATCAATTACTTCCGACACGGGCGCAACTAACGATGAAGAAGATAACGGATAGACGGTATAATTCAACACTTCATGACACAAAACTATGGGTTGAAAAGAAAAGATTTCTTCCTCTATCGAACAGCCGGATATTTTTCTGTCACAAAAAAAAGATTTAACCGAAAAATTATGACGGAAAATTTTGTTGATAAAAAAACAATCAGTAATTTTGCGGCTCGAAAACTTATTATATAAGATTATAATACAAAAAACAATATAATTTAGAAATTAATTTATGATCGTAGTTCCATTGAAAGAAGGCGAAAACATAGAAAGAGCCTTGAAAAAGTTTAAAAGAAAGTTTGAGAAAACCGGAGTTGTAAAAGAACTTAGGAGTCGTCAGGCATTTACCAAGCCATCCGTAAAGAAGAGAAAACAACGTATTCATGCTATTTATGTAAAGCAGTTACAGCAGGCTGAAAATTAATTGGAAGAAAAAAAATCCGTGTTATTTGTTTTTTTCAAAAAAAACACGTATATTCGTTGCATCTTAATGAATGTAGCGTGGAGAGATATATGAATATGTTTATGGAATATTTGCTGTATGAACGGAATTATTCGGTTCATACGGTAGATGCATATACAAATGACCTGTTGCAGTTTTCGTTATTCATTGGAGGAAAGGAAATTTCGGAAGGAGAATCTTTTGATGTGGAAAGGATTGATTCCGATATTGTTCGCCGGTGGATGATGGACCTGATGAAACAGTCACTGTCTCCCGCTTCGGTCAACCGCAAATTAAGCGCTTTACAGTCGTTCTTCCGGTATCTTATTCGTCGGGGGATTATCGCTAAACATCCTTTTGCATTTCTTTCGGGGCCTAAAAAGGCAAAATCATTACCTTATTTCGTAAAAGAAAAGGAAATGGAGAATATTCTTGATGAAGGGAACTTCAACGATGATTTCAACGGAATCCGCGATATGCTAATCATCGAGATGCTGTACGAAACAGGTATTCGCTGTTCGGAACTTATCGGGATAAAAGATACCGATGTGGATATGGATGCCATGTTGCTTAAGGTTACGGGGAAACGTAATAAGCAGCGCCTTATTCCTTTTGCAAATCGTCTAAAAGAAATGGTTGCATATTATATTAATGTACGCGAACGAGAGATTGTGACGAAAAGCCCGTCGCTTTTTGTCCGTAAAGACGGCCGTCCGGTATCGCCGGCTATCGTTTACTATATAGTGAAGAAAAATTTGTCTAATATTCCGACACTGTCAAAGCGAAGCCCGCATGTTTTAAGACATACCTTTGCTACCAGTATGCTGAATGACGGCGCCACGTTGAGCGCTATCAGGAATTTGCTGGGGCATAGCAGTCTGGCTTCGACATCGGTCTACACGCATGTGACGTTTGAGGAATTAAAGAAAGTGTATAACGCTCATCCAAGAGCAAAAAAGTAAGGAGGATTTTTTATGGATATTAAGATTAAATCGATTCATTTTGATGCAACTGAAAAGTTGGAATTGTTCATTGAGAAAAAAGTTTCAAAGTTGGAACAGTTTTATGACGGGATTTTAAAGGCAGATATTGTGCTGAAAGTTGTTAAACCCGAAACGGCTAAAAACAAAGATGTCGGTATTCGGCTTAAAATCAAAAGTGGGGACTGCTTTGCAGAGAAAATATGTGATACATTTGAGGAAGGCGTTGATCTGGCAGTAGATGCGCTGGAAAAACAACTACTTAAGTTTAAGGAAAAAAGCAGGACAAAATAAAAAAAACAAAAAAGAACGAGGAAATTTTGTGAGTACAAAAATAATGTCTAAATTTGCAGCCGTTTCGCCCGACGACGAAGCGGCTTTTTAAAAAACGCCTCTTTAGCTCAGTTGGCCAGAGCACGTGATTTGTAATCTCGGAGTCGTTGGTTCGAATCCGACAAGAGGCTCGGAGTGAAGGAGTTAAGGCGCTTAGGGAATGCGAAGCAATGATGCCTGTGTAGCTCAGTGGTAGAGCACTTCCTTGGTAAGGAAGAGGTCCCGAGTTCAAATCTCGGCACCGGCTCTCATAAAGAAGGCGAAACAGAACGGGAATAGACAGCGAAACGGAAAGTCATTATCACTAACTAATAAACAATCAATAGGAGAACACAGTCATGGCAAAGGAGAAATTTGACAGATCGAAACCG
>JAITBC010000149.1 GCA_031283785.1 Tannerella sp.
TCGATGGCGGAGAGGTGAAGCTGACACGCTCGAAAATAAACTATACAATTGAGTTTTCAGCAAAAAAACCGAATCCGATAGATACTGTGGTTGAACTCGAAACAGATGGCGATGTGATGAAAACCGCGCCTGTCGAAGGTATTCCCTCATTGATTTCCCTGCAAATGTGTGAACAGGAAAATATTCGGGCAGAAAAATTATCTGCAAAATGACGACGGCAGTTGCAATATTTGTAACCGGTACGAAATAAGTTGGCCATATTAAAGCATTCCGACAGGAAACCTTTGCTCGACGTAGTCTCCAGACTACGTCGAGTTAAAAGCGAAGCTCCTGCTCTGCATATCCTTCATATCCCGTATGATTTACAAGTATCAAAGTCCCTGATTCGTCAAATCTGTGTTCTTACAAATGCAGGTGGGGTGTTCAAAGCCTGTCATACCCATTTCAAAAAAATGATTACCTTTGTTCGCATAAATATTAAAAAGAAGAGTCAGATGAATACAAATATAAAAAGCGATAGCACGCACTGCTTCTTCATAAGATTGCGTCAAACCTTTCATTTTTTTTTCAATGAATTTTTTTTATGTAATTTTGCAAATTAAATTATAGATATTATGACCAGAAAAGTAAATGTATTTGTGGAAATTGTGGCAGTATTAGTTTTGCTGCTTTTCGCAGAATCGTGTAATAAAGAAACAGTTGAGCCGGACCAGGTCGACGATGAAATAAACTGCCAGTGTACGGCGAGCGACGACGCCACCGTTCTGCAAGTAGGCGTCGACAAGCCTTTCAAGACAATAAAAGCGGCTGCCGAGGCTGCCGGCAACAATACAGTCGTCGAAATAGACGCCGGCACTTACAAAGGCGATGTGACTGTGTGGACGCAGGATAATCTCGTGATACGCTCTGCGGGCGGCGAAGTAATCCTCGATGCCGACGGGAAACATGTCGATGGAAAAGGAATCTGGGAAATGAAAGGCGGAAAGGTTTGCGTGGAAGGCATTACCTTTATCAACGCCAAAGCGCCCGACCAGAACGGCGCCGGAATCCGTCTGTCAAACGGACAGTTGACGGTTACAGGCTGCAGGTTTCTGCACAACGAAATGGGAATCCTCACCAACAACGAACAATCAATCAGCCTGACAGTACGCAATTCGGAGTTCGGGTACGGAGGCTATGGCGACGGCTATTCACACAATATGTATGTCGGACATATCAGCATGGCAGATATCTCGGGCTGCTGGTTTCATCATGCTGCCAACGGACATCTGATTAAAAGCAGAGCAGCGCTCAGTCATATCTACTGTAACCTGATAGCCGACGGCAACGACGCCGACGCACGCGCCAGTTACGAAATAGACATACCCTCAGGCGGTCAGGCCGTTATTGCAGGCAATATTATTCAGAAATCTCCAACTCCGGAAAATCCTCACGTAATCAATTTTGCCAGAGAATCGAATACTTATTATCCGGTCAACAGGATATTTATAGCGCACAATACTGTCATCAACAACCATAATGGCAGTAACGACCGCCTGTTGGGAGCGCCGCAGTCGGGTGTCGAAATATACATTCTCAACAATGCCATACAGGAAAATACAAAGTTCGACACTTCCATACCTGTGACGGCGGAAAAGGGAAATATCTTTTACAAATCCGGCGAATTGTCCGCTGATTATTATCCCGTCGCAACAGTTGTGGAAAACTGGAAAAGCCGGTTCGAAAAGAATATCAACAGTTATCTGCCTCAGGATTTAAAAGCAAAATCCCTGTCGCTTACGCCCTCGCATCAGTATATCGACCCGATGAATACGCAGAAACTTACCGGCACACCTGCAATTCCCGGCGCCATACAGACGCACTGAGCCTGTTACCAGATATATCGCCCCTGTCGGGGTTTTCGCTCTTTCGTTCTGTGTTGTGGGCGGACACTGTTCGCCCCTACATCAGAACAAAATCTTAAAAACATAAAGAATTTACGAAACAGCTGCTTGTTTTCACATATTTATTGTTTTTGCCTGATAATTTTACTTTTAATTTTTACCTTTGCGCCGAATTTTAGAAAGGGTATGACATAGAATGAATAACAGTGTAATAAAACGTAAATTCGGTAAAAGCATAGATACTTACGACGACAGCGCTTATGCACAGAAGGAAATCGCAGACAAACTCGCCGTGCTGATATCTGTTTTATACCCTTACATGCCGAAAACCGTACTTGAAATCGGCTGCGGCACAGGCTTGTTGACGAAAAATATCCTCCCTCTGTTTACCGATGCGTTCTATTATCTTAACGATATAAACGAAAAGTCCGAATCTCTGATGCAGACACTGTTTCCCGAAAACAATTTTACGTTTATCGGCGGTGATGCTCAGCTGATTGATTTTCCCAGCGGAATAGATTTGACGGTGTCTTCATCTACTCTGCAATGGTTTGACAATCTTCCTGTTTTCGTAAAAAAAGCGTATCAAAGTCTTTCGCCCGAAGGCTATATGTTTTTGTCCACTTTCGGGAAAAACAATCTCAAAGAGATACGGGAATTAACAGGTACGGGACTTGAATACGTTGCGCCGGAGGTTTTGAAGGATTTATTTTCGTCCTGTTTTGACGTACTGCACCTGTCCGAAGAAGAAATCACGGTGCCGTTTAATTCATCAGCCGAAATACTTTCGCATTTCCGAAGAACCGGCGTAAATGCAAACTGTTCGGGGATAATGCGAACACAGTCAGGTTTGAGGTCGTTTTGCAGCAAATACGATAAAATGTTTTCGGATGGAACAAAAGTGATATTGACATACAATCCGGTTTATCTGGCTTTAAAAAAGAAATAATGGGGAAAGTAATTTTTGTAACCGGAATTGATACCGGCATCGGTAAAAGTTATGCAACAGGTTATATCGCAAAAGAATATGCGGAAAAAGGATACAGTGTAATTACACAGAAATTTATTCAAACAGGGAACACAAGTATCTCGGAAGATATTGAAATCCACAGGAAAATAACGGGTTCGGGGCTTCTACCCGAAGATATTGACGGCACAACCTGCCCGATAGTACTATTGTATCCCGCTTCGCCGCATCTTGCCGCTCAAATAGACAATGTCGCCATAGATTTGAACAAAATAACGAATGCCACCTCTGTTCTGCAAAAAAAATACGATATAATTCTCATCGAGGGCGCAGGAGGTATAATGACGCCTTTAACCGAAAATTACACAACTCTGGATTATATCAAAGACAGGAAACTCCCTGTGTTTGTAGTGACAACACCAAGGCTCGGAAGTATAAACCATACTTTGCTGACGCTCGAAATGTGTCGATATTCAAAAATCGAAGTAGCCGGAGTGGTGTACAATAAATTCC
>JAITBC010000235.1 GCA_031283785.1 Tannerella sp.
TTGCGGCAATCGTCATTTACTATTTTATAGTGCATATTGGTCCCGAACAATCCCTGCACATCGTCTAACCAAGTTTGAGCAATGCCCGCAAATTTAGGGTTTAGTTCCGTTCTTACGCAATGGCGGTTAAGTCCTTGCGCCGCAATCATTGTAGTTCCAATGCCCAAAAATAGATCAAAAACGGTGTCGCCCTCTGCGGAATACATTTTTATTAGCCGCTCGCAAAGTTTGATAGGATAAACGGCGCCGTGTTCGAGTTGGTGTATCTCGGCTTCCAATCGCGTGAAATCACATAACTCACTGCATGCCAGAAAGTAAGGATTTACATTGACGGTTTTTTTTAATACGGAGCAAACCGTATCCTTACTTATTCCCAGAACCCTGCCTATATCACGAACCCCGCTATTGTTGAGCGTCATTTCGATTATTTTCTCTTTGGTTCCCGCCTGCCATGCACGGTAACGGTATTCTAGCCGAAAATGTTTTTTGCAACCGTTGCATTGCCGTTTTTGTGTCCCGTTGCCTGTCTTGCCTTGCTTGAGCACGTTGTTATTCCCACAGTGGGGACACTGAATCTCGGTGGTATGCAGCATTATTTTTCCGCTTTTTTACTCACAAAGATAATTATTTATTCTGATAATTCATGACATTACCGAATATTTAAAAGGAGGGAGCAAAGATATAATACTAAAAGACATTAACCGGCAAGTAAATGACGAACATTAGCGGGCAATGAAAGCCGGCAGGGTCTTGATTTTTATTTCCCGCGCTTGGAAAACACAAGTTTTTCATGTAATTTTGCACACGGTTAGAATGTGATTTGTTACACAATCTTCGTTACAGAGAGGAATGTTGTGGCGGCATTTTATCGTGGAAGATAGAAAAATATCAGCTATGGCAGCGAAGGGGAAGTCAAGTAATAATGTTCTTATCAAGAACAAACGTGCATCGTTCGATTATGAATTTATCGAAACGTTTGTCGCAGGCGTTGTGCTTACGGGTACGGAAATAAAATCAATCCGGCTGGGAAAGGCCAGTCTCGTGGATACGTACTGTGTGGTCGAACGCGGTGAAGTTTGGGTTAAAAACATGTATATAGCAGAATATTTTTACGGCACGTACAACAATCATCCCGTACGTCGCGACCGTAAACTGCTGCTCGGCAAGAAAGAAATCGGGAATATTGCATCCGCTGCAAAAAACAGTGGTTTTACTGTCATTCCGACAAAACTTTTTATAAATGATAAAGGTTTGGCAAAAGTTGTCATTGCTATTGCCAAAGGGAAAAAAGAGTACGATAAACGTCAGTCGTTGAAAGAACGCGATGATAAGAGGGAAATCAGCAGGTCTTTTATGAAATAGGCGATTGTCGAAGACCCGGTTATTCTCATCAATGTGCTGTTTGAGCGACTGATGAATATAAAATTTTGAAATAAAAACGATGAAAAATATTGATTCAACAATAGAAAATCTCAACATTCAGTCGGAATATGCAATCGCTTTGGTTTAAAGTTTTCGTAAATGGTCGATAAATAAATATGAGATAATGAAATCATTAAAAAAACTTCTTGAGGATCGGATTCTTATTCTTGACGGCGGTATGGGGACGATGATTCAGGGTTTCCACCTGACGGAAGATGATTACCGCGGAGAAAGGTTTGCCGGATTCAACGGGCAGCTGAAAGGAAACAACGACCTGCTTAATATCACCCGACCGGACGTAATAAGCAATATTCACCGGCAATATCTGGATGCCGGAGCGGATATTTTTTCGACTAATACCTTAAATGCCAATGCTGTTTCGCTGAAAGATTACGGCATGGAATCGCTGGCCAGTGAAATAAACGTCGCCGCCGGGCAGCTCTCGCGTAAAGTGGCGGACGATTATATGAAGGAAAATCCCGGAAGGACGGTGTTCATTGCCGGCTCTATCGGGCCGACGAACAAGACGGCTTCGATGAGCCCGGATGTCAACGATCCTGCTTTCCGCGCGGTTTCCTATATGGATTTGTATGATGCTTATCATGAGCAGGTAGAGGCGTTGATTGACGGAGGGGTCGATATCCTTTTGTTCGAGACGACGTTTGATACTCTTAACGTAAAAGCCGGACTTGATGCAGCCGTCCGAATTATGCAGGATAAAGGGCGGGAATTACCGGTTATGCTGTCGCTTACGTTATCCGGTAAAGGCGGACGTTCGTTCTCCGGACAGACATTGAGCGCTTTCCTTGCCTCTGTTCAGCATGTCCCGTTATTGAGCGCAGGTCTTAACTGTTCGTTCGGAGCGTCCGATATGAAACCTTACTTGAAAGAACTGGCCGGCATCGCGCCTTATTTCATCAGCGCTTATCCGAATGCCGGCTTGCCGAATCAGTTTGGGCAATACGACGAAACGCCGGAAACAATGGCGGTGCAGATAAAGGCTTTTATCGACGAACGTCTGGTGAATATTGTCGGGGGATGTTGCGGGACGACGCCCTCGCACATTGCCGAATATCCCGCATTGATAAGAGACGCCGTGCCGCATAGACCGGCCGTGAGACAATCGGCATTGTGGCTGTCGGGGCTTGAACTCTTGGAGGTGAAACCGGAAAATAACTTCATCAACATCGGCGAACGCTGCAATGTGGCGGGTTCGCGTAAATTCCTGCAACTTATAAAGGAAAAAAACTATGAAGAAGCGTTGACCGTCGCCCGTAAACAGGTAGAAGACGGCGCGCAGGTGATTGATATAAACATGGACGACGGACTTCTCGACGCCGCACAGGAGATGAAAACCTTCCTGAACTTCATCGCATCGGAACCGGATATAGCACGTGTACCTGTTATGATTGATTCATCAAAATGGGAGGTTATCAGGCAGGGATTGATGTGCGTACAGGGTAAAAGCATCGTTAATTCGATAAGTTTGAAAGAAGGAGAGGAGGCGTTTGTCGCACATGCCGTAGAAATACGTCGCTTGGGAGCGGCCGTAGTCGTCATGGCATTTGATGAAAGCGGACAGGCGGATGTGTACGAACGCAAAACGGAAGTCTGCGCACGCGCTTACCGGCTGCTTACGGAAAAAGCGGGCTTCCCGCCGCAAGATATCATCTTTGACCCGAATGTGCTTGCTATTGCGACAGGATTGCCCGAACATAACGGATACGGACTTGATTTTATCCGTGCCGTAGGCTGGATAAAGAAAAACCTGCCGACGGCGAAAGTGAGTGGGGGAGTCAGTAACCTTTCTTTTTCGTTCCGCGGTAATAATTATGTCCGGGAAGCGATGCATGCCGTATTCCTGTATCATGCCATACGCGAAGGTATGGATATGGGGATCGTCAATCCTTCATCGTCGGTTACATATGAAGACATAGAACCGACATTCCGCAATCTGCTGGAAGATGTTATTTTAGCCCGCCGTCCCGAAGCGGCGGAAGAACTTATCGCATATGCCCAGGAAAATGCGGAGAAATCGTCAGGCATAGGCATACTGCATGCAAAGACGCAGGTCGTATGGCGCGAACAGCCGCTGGAGGAGAGGCTCGAATATGCGCTGATGAAAGGTATTGGCGATTATCTGGAACAGGACATGCAGGAAGCGCTGCAAAAATACGGTAAGGCAGTCCGGATAATAGACGGCCCGCTGATGAACGGAATGAATAAGGTCGGTAACCTGTTCGGTGCAGGAAAAATGTTTCTTCCGCAAGTAGTGAAAACAGCACGCACGATGAAAAAAGCCGTTGCCATCCTGCAGCCCGCTATTGAAGCCGAAAAAACATCGACAGGAACGTCGAAAGCAGGGAAGGTAGTTTTCGCAACAGTGAAAGGCGATGTGCATGATATCGGTAAAAACATCGTATCCATCGTTCTGACATGTAATAATTATGAAGTGATAGACCTTGGCGTGATGGTGCCGGCAGAAACAATCCTGAAAACGGTGCGGGAAGAAAACCCCGATCTGTTATGTCTCTCCGGACTTATCACCCCCTCCCTCGAAGAAATGGTTCATGTCACGGACGAAATGCAGAAAGCAGGGATGCGTATTCCCATTATGATAGGAGGCGCTACAACATCCAGACTGCATACTGCGTTGAAGATCGCGCCGCATTATGACTGTCCGGTGATACATGTTGTGGATGCCTCGCAGAATCCTGTCATAGCGGCGAAACTGCTGAATCCGGCAACACGCGACAGTTATATAAAAGAACTTAACGACGATTACGAACGCCTGCGTAATGTGAGGTCTGCTTCCGTCGAAACGAAAACGCTGCTTCCGCTGGAAAAAGCACGCCGCCACCGCCCGGACACCGATTGGACGGCTTATAAACCATACCCCCCCAAACAATCGGGTATACACAGGGTTGACATTCCCGTCGCAGAGGTAATACCGTATATCAACTGGACGTTTTTCTTTACGGCATGGAAGTTAAATGGGCGTTACGGCAATTTATCACGTTTGCACGACTGCGAGGCTTGCCGCGCTGCATGGCTTGATAAACAGCAGGAAACGGAACGGACGAAAGCCGAAGAAGCGTTGACACTTTATAATGACGCCCGGAAAATGCTGAATTTGCTGGCCGCAGGCATATCCCCCGATAAAACAACGGACGAACCGGCAGAAATGGGACATGCCGCCGACAGGCAAGATGAAAAAGCGAATACTGCCGCATGTTGCGAAGCTATATACGGATTTTTCCCGTCGGCAAGCATTGGCGACGATATTCGTATCGGAAGCGAAATATTCCCTGCTTTGCGCCGGCAGACGCTGAACGAAGACGGCGTATGCCTCTCGCTCGCCGATTATATTAAACCCCAGACGGATGGAAACGACGATTATGCCGGCGTATTCGGCGTTACCGCAGGGAAATGTACCGGTGCGCTCAGGCGAAAATATGAAGAAGACCATGACAGCTACAACATCATGCTCCTCCAGACGTTATCGGACCGCCTGGTTGAAGCTGCCGCCGAATACCTGCATAGATCGGAAGAGCGTCGT